>CAMDBF010000004.1 GCA_945889175.1 Rickettsia typhi | reverse complement strand
TTAGCGAACTAAGAACCGAACACTCAGGGCAAAATGTTACTCTAAGCGGTTTTATTCACACAAAGAGAGATCATGGGGGTGTTTTATTTATTGATTTAAGAGACTTTTACGGACTAACTCAAGTTGTTGCAAGAGATGTCAAAATCATTGAAGAGCTTAGTAAAATTAAACTTGAAAGTGTTATTACAATTAAAGGTTTAGTTACAAAAAGACCAACAGAATCAATCAACAGCAACTTACCTACGGGTGGTATTGAGGTTGAGGTTTTGAGTTTTAGTATTCAAAGTTTAGCTGAACAGATTCCGTTTCAAGTCAACTCCGAGGATGATGTAAGTGAGGATTTAAGGCTGACTTACAGATTTTTAGACCTCAGAAGAGAAAAGATGAAAAACAATATTCTATTAAGAAACAATGTAATTAAAAAAGTTAGAGAGGAAATGTGGGCATCTGGCTTTCACGAATTTCAAACCCCAATACTCACAGCATCATCGCCAGAGGGTGCAAGAGATTTTTTGGTGCCATCAAGACTAAATCCAGGTAAGTTTTACGCACTACCTCAAGCGCCGCAGCAATTTAAGCAAATATTAATGATCTCGGGTTTTGACAAATACTTTCAAATTGCACCATGTTTTAGGGATGAGGATGCAAGAGCGGACAGAAGCCCTGGTGATTTTTACCAACTTGATATAGAAATGAGCTTTGTAGAGCAAGAAGATGTGTTTAACACAATGGAGCCAATTATACATAATATATTTAAAGCATTTAGCAAAAAAACTCTATCAAGCTATCCATTTAGAAGGATCACATACAAAGATTCAATGCTAAAATACGGTAATGACAAACCTGACTTGCGTAGCGGCTTAGTCAATAGTGATGTAACAGATTTATTTGTTGGTAGCGGCTTTAGTATATTTGAAAAACAGATAGAAAAAGGATCTAAAGTTATTGCCATACCAGCTCCAAAAGGGTCTACTCAAGCAAGAAAATTCTTTGACGATATGGCAAGCTTTGCAACATCACAAGGTGCAGGAGGACTTGCTTATATCCGTTTTGATGAGCAAGGGTTAGCCACGGGGCCAATTGCAAAGTTCTTTGATGCAAAAAAAACCCAGTCGTTATTATCTATTCCATGTAGAGAGTCAAATATAGATGGAGCAATTACAACATCTAATTTAACTACCAAGGATGCAGTATTTTTTGTTTGTGGCGATGAGAGTTTTGCAACAAAGCTGGCAGGATTAATAAGAACCAATCTTGGCAAAAAACTTGAACTTATAGACGAAAATCATTTTGAGTTTTGCTGGATATATGACTTTCCGTTTTATGAAAAAGACGAAGAAACTGGGCAGATTAACTTTTGTCACAATCCATTTTCAATGCCGCAGGGTGGTCTTGACGCCTTAAATACAAAAGACCCTCTTAGCATTAATGCCTATCAATATGATATTGTTTGCAACGGTATTGAGCTTTCAAGTGGAGCCATAAGAAACCATAATCTTGAATGCTTTTTTAAAGCCTTTGAAATTGCAGGATACAGCAAGGAAATAGTTAAAGAAAGATTTACAGGCATGGTAAAGGCTCTGTCCTACGGCGTACCCCCTCATGGCGGAATAGCCCCCGGCATAGACAGAATGGTAATGCTGCTAGCTGGAGAGGATGGGATAAGAAACATAATAGCGTTTCCCCTTAACGGCAAAGGGCAGGATCCTTTGCTTGGTGCCCCCTCAAGCGTTGATGAAAAACAATTAAGAGATCTTGGCATAAGACTTACACCAAATTTAGCTTAATATTATTTCAAAGGTATGAGTTCAACTATTTTCTCAGGCATTCAGCCAAGCGGGGTACTGCATATAGGCAACTACCTTGGGGCAATAAAAAACTGGGTTGAAATGTTTAATGTAAAAGATTGCAAAAATAATTTTATTTTTTCAGTAGTCGATCTTCACGCAATCACGGTATATCAAAATCCAGAAGAACTAAAAAAAAGTATATACAAGACTATAGCAACATATATAGCCTGCGGACTTGATTATACAAAGGATAACCTAACTTTATTTGTACAATCAAGCGTTAAAGAACACTCAGAACTTGCTTGGTTACTTGCCTGCAATGCTCCAACTGGGTTTTTAAATAGAATGACTCAATACAAAAGCAAAACTCAAGATAACAAGGAGCGGGAATGTCTTGGTCTTTATGCTTACCCAGTATTAATGGCAGCTGATATCTTGCTATATAATACTGATATCGTTCCAGTCGGAGAAGATCAAGTGCAACACATTGAACTAACAAGAGACATTGCTGAAAAAATAAATTCACTCTACAAGCAAGAGGTTTTTCAGCTACCAAAGTATTTGCTTACAAAGGATACAAAAAGAATAATGTCGCTTAAGGATGGTTTAAGTAAAATGAGTAAAAGCTCTGAGGATGAAGCATCAAGAATTAATCTTGACGATAGCCCAGACGAGATTGCAAAAAAAATTAAAAAATCCGCAACGGATAGCATCACAGGAATCTACGAAGCCAAAGGCAGGGACTGCGTAAATAACTTAATTGCAATCTTTGCTGGCTTTAGCGGTTTAACAAAAGAGGAGGTGAGTGATAGATATAAAAACACTCAAACATCGGCTTTTAAAGCTGACTTAATAGATATATTAACATCGCATATTGCACCAATTTCGTCAAAAATAAAAGAGCTTGAAAGAGACAGGGACTTTCTTGACACAATCATTAAAAACGGTGGCGAAAAGGCGACTGAAATTGCCTGTAAAAACATAAAAAGAGTAAAACAAATTATTGGACTTTATTAATGTAAAAAAGTATGTCATTAAAACTACAGACAAAAGAATCTTTGTTAAAAATAAACACATATGTACCTGGTAAGTCAATTAAGGATGCAATAAAGTTATCTTCAAACGAAAATGCACTTGGTGCAAGCCCCAAAGCTACTAAAGCATTTAAAGAATCTGCCGATACACTTTTTAGATACCCAGATGGCTCCGCAAGTGAGCTGAAAAAAACAATAGCAACAAAGCTAGGCTACGGATTAGATTGCAAAAACATAATTGTAGGGGCGGGCTCCGATGAGGTATTTTCAATTATTTCAACTGCTTTTTTAAACAAGGGCGATAATATTATACAATCGGAATACGGTTTTTTAATGTATGCAATATACGCCTACGCCCACGGTGCTGAGGTTTTGATGTCAAAAGACATTAACTTCACTGCTGATGTTGATGCAATGCTTAGCTTAATTAACTCTCAAACAAAAATTATCTACATTGCAAACCCAAACAATCCAACTGGCACATTTGTTGACAATGATAAAATATTAAAGTTAATCAATCAAACGCCATCAAACATTCTTATCGTTATTGACTCAGCTTACGAAGAATATATAGACGAAGAATCTTACTTGCCGCTATACAAGATGTGCCTTGAAAGAGAAAATGTAATCATTACAAAAACCTTTTCCAAGATGCATGGACTTGCCTCTCTAAGGCTTGGCTATGGCATTGGTCATCAAAATACAATTGAAATACTAAATAAAATTAGAGGGCCTTTTAATACATCTATGCCAGCACAAATAGCTGGAATAGCTGCTTTAATGGACGATGAATTTGTTGTAATGTCAAAAAATCACAATATAACAGAGCTTAGCCGTGTATGCTCTTGTTTAAGTAAAATTGGCATAGATTACATTAAAAGCCAAGGCAATTTTGTTATGTTTAAGGCTGGCGATGATGCTAAAACATTAGATGAATTTCTTTTAAATAACAAAGTAATAATTCGCAGACTCGACTCCTACAATCTAAACCAATATCTCAGAGTAACAATAGGAACAATGGAGGAAAACGATGCATTTTTGTCAGCTATTACAGAATTTTATAACAAAGAATTATAATGATTTTTCAATAACCCCTCCACCACAAAGCTTTGTGCTAATGTAAAACACACAAGCTTGCCCTGGGGATATTGCCCTTGCTGGATTGGTTAAAGTAACATTATAGCAACCATCTTTTTCATTATACATTAAAAAACCTTTTGCAATACTTAAAGAACCAGATCTCAGCTTTATATCAAGCTCTTTATTTAAAAGCTCGTCTTGATAATTAGCAAGCAAACTGACATCTCTAATCTTAAAATGATTTTCAAACAAATGCTTTACGGTGCCAACAATGACAGTATTACTCTCCTTATCTATCTTTACAACAAAAAGTGGCTCTGGGGTAGACAATCCAATTCCCCTTCTTTGACCAACAGTATAATTTATAATTCCATCGTGGGAGCCAATAATATTTCCGGTTTCAATATCAACAATATTGCCATTTTTTAAACCTTCGGATGTGTATTTATTAATAACACTAACATAGTCTCCATTTGGAACAAAGCATATGTCTTGACTATCAGGCTTTGTCGATACCCCAAGGCCATAGAAAAAAGCAAGCTCTCTGGTCTGCTCCTTAGTCATTTCGCCCAGAGGAAACTCGCAGTAATCAAGCTGCTCTTGCGTAATGGAATATAGAAAATAACTTTGATCTTTTTTTTCATCAAAACCCTTGTGAAGCTCAGCCTTGTTATTAACATACTTTTTACTAACATAGTGACCTGTAGCTAAAAATTTTGCACCAAGTTTTTTTGCAAAAGTATATAGATCTTTAAATTTAACGCTTTGATTACAAGACACACATGGAATAGGCGTGTATCCATTAAGATAACTTTCAACAAACTTATCAATAACCTGCTCTTTAAAAATGCTTTCGTAGTTTAAAACATAATGTCTAAAACCTATTTTTTTTGCCACGCTTGCAGCATCATCTATGTCTCTACTTGCACAGCATGTTTTTTGCTTAAGATTCATAGCTTGTCCGTAGTCGTAAAGTTGCATAGTCACCCCAACAACTTCGTAACCTTGGTTATGAAGCATTGCGGCAACAACCGAACTATCAACCCCACCAGACATTGCAACTATAACTCTTTCTTTCATAAAAATTAAATACTAAAGATATTTTGGACAAGATTGCTAAAGGATTGTTTTAAATCGCTAATTTTGCAATAAGAGTTTTGTTGTGTGATTAGCGTATTTCTAATTCCGCAATCGTTTGTAAAAGCTATAATGCTTGGCTTTTTTAAAAGCGATGCGAAATGACTAATTCCACTATCGGAGCCAATTAGCAAGTCAACCTTTGTTGCAATCAAATATTTAAGTTCATTTATATCAAGCCTATAATCAATTAATATAAAATTTGATAAATGTATCAAATTAGTTAATTCAATCTTTTCATCTTGATTGTAATAATGGCTTACAAACAAATACTGAGGGTAATTTTTTATAATATTCATCATGACATTAATGGGAATATGTTTTGTTTTTTTACTTGAGAAAAAATTAACAAAAATTATTTTTTCCGGCTTGTATGTTACAATTTTATTTGTAATCTGGATACTAATATCTGTCTTGCTATCGTTAAAATACAAAGAAGGCAATAGTCTTGTAATAACATCTTGACTAAAAGTCTTACCAACGGCAAAGTAAGTCAGCATGAGATTACGCTTGATTATGTTTGCATTATAATCTATCTGCAGATGTTTATTGTAAAATAAAGATGCTAAACTCTCTTTTGCAGATGTAAAACTAAAACCGTATATCTTAGTATTTTTAGACTTAATCATTCTTGCAACTATTGCAGATTTTATTGTACCTTGTAAATCAATAATGATATCATATTTATTAGACTTAATTTGTCTTAAAGTTGCAATTGCTTGAAGTAAGCCTTTTTTGGTTTTTTTTAATCTTCTTATAGGAATCTCAAAAATATTATTTATAAAGGGATTATAATCTATAACATCTTTAAAATCGCTATCACAAATCCAATCAACACTAGTTACATTATCATCAATGCTCCTTAATAACTGAGGGACAAAACTTGCCATTGCAACATCACCCATTGATGTGAGTTTTACTATGGCAATTTTCATACTTGTATAATATTATTTTATCCAAGCCTTTGTTGCAAAGTAGTAACAGATTATACGAGTTACAAAAACACAGGATATCATTGAAGCCAAAACGCCAACAATTAAAGCAATTGCAAAACCCTTAATAGATCCAAAAGCTAAAGTAAATATTACAACGCCCGCAATAATTGTTGTAATATTAGAGTCAACAATTGCGGCAAAAGCAAGTTTAAAAGAATCGTTTAATGTTTTAAAAATACTAGATTTTGACAGAGACATTTCCTCTTTAATTCTTTCAAATATTAAAACATTAGCATCAACTGCCATTCCAACAGTTAGAGTAACTCCAGCTATGCCAGCAATTGTAAGGGTAAGTCCAAACAGCGAAAATAAACCAACAACTAAAACTGAATTATAAAGAATAGATACAATTGAGGCAACCCCAAGAGCTCCATATCTTAAAGTCATAAAGATTGAAACAAAAATAATGGATGCTAAAAACGAAATCATGCCAGCCTTAAGAAATTTTTGACCAAAAGTTGGACCAACAACCCCCTCTTCAACAATATCTATTGTTGTTGGCAAAGCTCCGCTTCGTAACAATAATGCAATATTTTTTGCCTCCTCAAGGCTAAAAGCACCAGATATAACTCCGCTACCACCATTTATTTGAGTTTTAATAACGGGCGTAGAAATAACCTTGTTGTCAATTACTATAGCAAATGGCTTTCCTATATTTGCTGCTGTAATGGAGGAAAATTTCTGTGCAGCAACAGTATCAAATCTAAACGATATCACAGAGCCTTCATCGGTAATGTTTGCACTTGCATCAAGTAGACTAGAGCCCTCAATTTCACTTTCATGCTTTACAATATAAATGTTTTGATCGCTAGCATTATAAGCTTTCATAACCTCGTATTGATTTTGGTCAACTTTTACCAAATCATCTGGATTGGTTAATATTGGAGATGTATCACTTAAAAAATGAAACGAAAGCTTCGCCTTAGTGTTTAATAAATTTTTAATTGCTTCAGGATTTTTAATACCGGGCACCTCAAGAACCAAACTCTCAGTCCCCTGCCTGTAAAGATTAATATCCTTAGTGCCAACGGCATCAACTCTTTTGCGTATTATTTCAATAGATCTTTCAATTAAGTCTTTTTTTAATGCTTCAATTTGATTCTCGCCATAGCCAACACTTACCGACATTTCGCCATCTTTTGACACAACAAGATCAGGGTATATCTGATTAATAGATCTTGTTAAATTCTCAACCTCCTCATCGGCTACTCTAATATAGAGCATTCCATTTTTTATAGAAAAACCAAGATAGTTGACATTATCAGTTCTTATTTGTTTTATAATATCTTTTGTAAATCTTTGAAATTTTTCATTCAAATAATCCTCGGTATTAACCCGCAACAACAAGTGGGTACCGCCGCTTATATCAAGACCAAGATTTACCTTTGAATTACTAAATGGCATTTTGTTTGAATAATTTATAAAATTACCCAAGGCAAGATAAAGGCAGAAAGCAAAAAGGAATATAATGCCAAGTATAGAGAATTTTGAAGCCTTTAACATACAATATTACAAACTAATTAACACTTTTTAATTCTATATTTTCTTTTTTAATATCATAGGGATTTGAAAAGATTCTTGAAAATCTAATTTTATGATATTTAAAAGGATTGAGAAGTGAATTTTCAGAAGATATAAAAATCTTTTTAACCTTACCAAGTAAAAGATCTTTATGTACAAAACCAACCTCTTCAAATCTACTATCTTGAGAGTTATCTCTATTGTCGCCCATAAAAAAGTAATGTTCTTGAGGTACTGTAAATTTTTCTGTATCATCAGCAAAAAAACCTTTGTAACTGTCTAAAATAAGATGCTCGACACCATTTGGCAAGGTCTCAATATATTGCTCAACAGAAAAGTTTTCCTTAGATACAACATCGGTAAAATCTTTTACCTTATTCAAGTGAACGGCAATATTATTTATATACAAAAGACCATCTTTCATTTGTATAATATCCCCAGGTAGACCTATCAGCCTCTTAACATAATTGATTCTTTTGTTTGAAGGTAGCTTAAACACAACTATATCGCCTCTTTGAGGGGAAGAGCTAAAAATTCTACCCTTAAAGGGCACGATGCCGAATGGAAAAGAATATCTACTATATCCGTATGAATATTTTGAAACAATAATTTTATCACCAATCAATAAAGTAGGCTTCATTGAACCAGAGGGAACATGAAAGTTGTCAAAAACAAAACTTCTAAATATCAAGGCTATAAGAAGAGCCTCGATAACAATTTTTATATTAACCCAAGCTTCACCATGATTTTTTGCAACATGAGTTTTTGTGCCGTATGTAATACCACCCCCTAATCCACCTAACTTGCTATTTTTTTGAAAAATCTTAAAAAATTTCGACATTACATTAAGTGATAAATAAAATAATTACTCAACTATCATAGTTCCACCCCCGCTCTTAGTTAAGACCTCGATTAGTAGAGCATGGGGACTTAATCCATTAATGATGTGAGCCGAGCCAACTCCATTTTCAACAGCAGCAACTGCCGTTTCAAGCTTTGGAATCATTCCTCCAATAACTATTCCTTTTGTCACTAAAGACATAGCTTCGGAATACTTGATAGACGATATTGTTTTACCGGTATCGTCTAAAATGCCGTTTGTATCACTCAGAAGTATTAACTTTTTTGCAGAAATTGCAACCGCAACAGCCCCAGCAACAGTATCAGCATTCATGTTGTATGTATAACCATCTTCCCCACTTGCAATAGGTGCTATCACCGGTATAAAATCGAGCTCGTCTACCATGCTAAAAAATTCAGGATTTACAAAGGATGGCTTACCAACAAAACCTAGATTAACAAGTTCTTCAACTTTTGAATTTGGGTTGTTATTTTTTTTATAAGTTGCAGAAAGTCTTTCGGCCTTCATTAAGTCGTAATCTTTACCACAAACACCGACCGCTCTGCAGCCATGTTTTGATATTTTTTCAACAATAAATTTATTAATCTGACCACAAAGAACAGCTTCAACAATTTCAATTGTTTGTGCATTTGTAACTCTAAGTCCATCAACAAACTCAGTTGTAATGTTTAGCTTTTCAAGCATTCTGCTAATTTGAGGCCCACCACCATGAACAATAACTATGTTAATTCCAACACTTTTAAGAAGGCAAACATTTTTTATAAAGGTTTCAAATCCAGCATTTTGACCTATAGCACTTCCTCCGTATTTAATTACAAATGTTTCTCCAGCAAAATCTTTAATAAAAGGAAGGGCTTCGCTTAATATTTCAGCTCTAACTATATCTTGTAAAGCTTCGTAGTCAACACCTTCAATTGTCTTATTTAACAATCCTTTTTTAGCAGAAGGTTTTGTAGGTTTTTTTTTATCACTCATAAACAAATAAAATAAAAAAGATTATTTTTTAATAGAATTTACAATTTCCTTAAACACATCACCCCTTTGTTCAAAATTTTTAAACTCATCAAACGATGCAGTACAGGGTGAAAGAAGAATGTTTATGTTTACCTTATTTTCTTTTAAAACAAAGTTTTCAGCAAGAGAATAAGCTTTCAAAGTTGCATCTTTAAGGCTAAGACAAAGACTTGCAATGCCGCTATAATTATTTTTTACCAAAGTGTCGTAAAACTCAGATCCACACTGACCGTAACAAACAATGTGTAAAACTTTTTTAAAGCACTCTTTATCAAAAAAATATTCTAACCCTTCTTCTTTTTTTACCCCGCCAGCAAGTAAAATGATATTATCGAAACATTTAAGAGCAACTTCGCAGGACTGAACATTTGTAGCCTTACTATCGTTAACAAAAGTTATTTTACCAATAGAAGCAACTTTTTCAATTCTGTGGCTTAAGCCATTAAAGCAATCAATTGATAAAAAAATTTTATCAATATTTGCAATAAAGTTACCTAAATTATACTTGTCATAAATACAGTAAATAAAAGATAACACACAGGCAATATTTTGCAAATTATGCTCACCTATTAAGTTTTCAAACAAGCTGCGATTTGTTATCTGTACTTTATTAATATAAAGATTTAAACCATTAGATTCTTTTATTAAACTTATACCATTTGGTATTATTTTACTAACTGAAAAACCAAATACCGATTTATCGTTAATATCAAAAGATTTATCTATTAAATAATCATCTCTATTTACAATTTTATATTTCGCAGATTTTACAAAATTAATTTTTGTATTTGCGTAATTTTCAAAACTTCCGTGATGATCTATATGATCTGGAGTGATGTTTGTTAAGGCCGCAATATCAAAATTAAAATTTAACAATTCCGCCTGATAGGAAGAAACCTCAATAACATAATTAGTATCCTTAAGGCCAAAAACATCATCATCTAATAAATTTTTACCTATATTTCCACCTAATGAATTTTTGCATCCAATATTATTTAATACATGCGAAAGTAGAGATGCTGACGTTGACTTGCCATTTGTGCCGGTTATGCCAAAAAATAATTTTTCTTTATCATAGTTATACACTAGATCTATATCACTTATGAGTTTTGTTTGTTTTTTAATTTGAGCTTGTATAAAATCATTTTTAGAAAAAACAACACTAGGCGAGCAAACTAAATAATCAGCTTTTATATTAAAATCCTTAAGATCAATCTTATGAATGTTATTAGGATATTTGTTTAGATATAAATTATATACATCTTCCAATTTATTTTTGTTATCGTCGTATATATAAACTGTTTTTGTATTTTTTAGCAAAAAGTTTAAAGCTCCAAGACCGCTAACTCCAAGACCGTAGATAAGAAAAATGTTCATATTGAAAAATTATATTCTTATAGAAGAATTGAATTTTTTCTGATACTTTTTGGACATCATTTGCATTTGAAACTGGGTTATTGTATCAACCGAAACGCTAACAATAATAAGCAAACTTGTTCCACCAAAGACAAAACTTTGAAAACCCATTGAAAATAAAATCTCCGGCATTAAACATACAACGATTAAATAGATAGAACCTATTAGATTAAGTCTTTTAATAACGGAGGATATGTAAGATGCCGTTGCCTGACCGGGTCTTATACCTTGAATTAGAGCATTTGATTTTTTAAGCTGATCGGCAGTTTCTTTAGAATCAAAAACGATAGATGTATAAAAATAAGTAAAAAATACAATACAGGCACCAAAAGCAAACATAAAAGCAAAAGTGCCGTGAGTAAAGTTTGCAAGTATCCACATGATTATAGGATTTTGACTTGAGCCAGCAAAACTTGCAACCGTAGAAGGAAGAAGCAAAATAGAAGATGCAAAAATTGGTGGTATAACGCCAGATGGATTAATTTTTAATGGCAAGAAATTATTTTTACTCGCAACCCCCTGTAGTTGAGCCTGCCTAAAATTAGGCTGATTGATATTAATTATTCTAAAGGAACTTTCAACAAATATAACAATTGATAAAAGAAAAATAAATACTCCCAAAATAACAAAAAGCATAGCTGGCGACAAAACTCCAGTTTTAATCATTCCAAAGCCTGCTATAATTGTTTTAGGAAGCTCAATAACTATTCCAACAAAGATAATTAAAGATATACCGTTTCCTATTCCGTTTGCAGTGATCCTCTCTCCTATCCACATTAATGTCAAAGTCCCAATCGACAAAGTTAAAGCAATTGTTGAAAGGGTAAAAAAAGTAGGCTCAGCAAAGCTAACCAAAACCCCACTACTAACCAAACTTTTTGCAACTGCAAAACCTTGAAAAAAAGCAATAAAACATGTTAAATATTTAGTGTATTGGTGAATAACCGCCTGACCCGTTGATCCCTCAGACTTTAATGCTTTTAAAGATGCAAAGCTAGCACTTGAAAGCTGTATAATTATTGAGGCACTTATATAAGGTACTATAGTAAGAGTAAAAACAGACATTCTTGACAAAGATCCACCAGACAACATGTTAAGCATTCCCAGAATTCCATTTTCGGTATATTTTGTAATACTTGAAAGCTTAGGCACATCAACAAAAGGAAGCGGAATGTAAGAGCCAAGCCTATAAACAGCCAGAAGAATGATTGTAATTAAGATTTTTTTAAACAATGGATTTTGCCCAAAAGACTGAGGCATTTGCTTTTTAAGCTTCATAAAAAAAACAAAATTTTATACTAACAAAGGAACCGCCCAAACAAAGATTTTTAACTTTTATAAGATTTGATATAAAAGTCAATTATTTACAAAAATAAACTCTTTTTAAGAGAAGTGGATAAATTATCTTTAATGAAGGCTATCGTAAATTTGCTGAGCTAAAGATTTCGAAATTCCATTTACCTTACTCAAATCTTCTATCTTTGCAGACTTAATATTTGCAACCGATCCAAAATGTTCTAATAAAAGTTTTTTACGCCTAAGTCCCACTCCATCAATTTCATCAATTTGACTTTTAATAAAACTCTTTGATCTTTTTAATCTATGAGTTGAAATTGCAAACCTATGAGCCTCATCTCTAATATTTTGAAAATAAAATAGAAGAGAGGAATTATACTTCAACTCTAAGTCAGTAAACGAAAGGGTGTGAAACTTTTCCTTACCAGCGTTTCGATCTAAACCCTTTGATATACAGATAAAAGGAATATTGCATCCAATTTCCTCAAAGACACCAGCAACAGCACTAAGCTGCCCCTTACCGCCATCTATAACAATAAGATCAGGTTTTGACTCTGGTTCAATTTTAGAATATCTTCTTCTCATTACCTCTCTCATCATGGCATAATCGTCGCCAGCCTTTGTTTCGTTATATTTAACATTATACTTTCGATACTCTTTTTTTAAAAAACCATCCTGACCACAAACAATCATTGCCCCTATAAAGTCAGTACCGGCATTATGGCTATTATCAAAAACATCTATTCTTTTGGGTAAAGAGTTTAAATTTAAAAATTCTTTGAGTTCAGTTAAATTTTGCATAATTTTACTCTTAGAGTTAATTTGTTTTTCGAGTTCACTTTCAAGATTTGAAATCGTAAATTTTAAGAGATCGTATTTTTTACCTAATTTTGGATTATGAATCCTTACCCCAAGTGCTTCTTGAATCGCTTTTTCATTTTCAATTGCAATATTAATTAGTATTTCCTTAGGTATTTGGTTGCTTTCGTAAAACTGCATTAAAAAAGCTTCCATAATTTGATTTGTAGTGGAGTTTTCTTGAACCTGAGGAAAAAAAACTTTAGAACCAAAGCTCATGGAATTTCTCACAAAAAATATCTGCACAGCACAAACATTGTTTTTTAACATTACACAGACTACATCAGTATCCTCAAAGTTTGCAAAATTAATATCGCCTTTTTGTTGAATTTTTGCAACCATTTCAAGAGTGTTACGCAATAAAATTGCTTCTTCAAATTCCATTTTTTCAGCATGTATATTCATTTGCTGAACAATGTCTTTTTTAAAAGAATCGTCCTTTGCATTAAAAAAATTAATACATTTTGTAACTTTACTTGCATAATCCTCCTTGCCAACCTTATTAACGCATGGTGCCGAACATAGTTTAATTTGATGTTTAATACAGGCTCTTTTGCGAGATTTAAATTCGGAATCTGAGCATGTTCTTAATTTAAATATTTTTTGTACTAAATCGATAATTTCAAAAACAACATCACTACTTCCAAAGGGTCCAAAATACATTATTTTAGATTGCTTTTTTCCCCTGTATTTAAAAATACTTGGAAACTCATGTGCCAAGTCAAGAGCGATAAATGGAAGACTTCTGTCGTCTTTTAATAAAATATTATAGGGTGGAAAAAATGCTTTAATTAAAGATGCCTCAAGTATCAAAGCTTCAGCCTCAGTTTGAGTTGTAATTATTTCCACATCAACAACCAAAGATATCATTCTTGATGTTTTTGTATCAAGATTGGAAAACTGCATGTAACTCTTTAGCCTGTTAAAAAGATTTTTTGCCTTACCTATATAAAGTATTCTTCCTTCATCTCCTAGCATTTTATAAATTCCGCTAGACTTTGGTATAATCCCTTTTAAAAGTTTAGCCTGAACAACATGCTCGCAAGCCATATAAACAAAAAATTAATAGATTTAAAAATATTAAATAAGCATAATGTACTTTACAATATATATATATTATTAGATAGAAAAAATTAAATCTTGTAAAATCTAATATTTATGTAAGACTATATTTATCAAAAAAACAATAATCTTAAGTTTTATTTATGAGTAATAGTATAAAAAATACAGGACAAAATCCAATTTACGACTCAACATCAATAAGAGTCCTGAAAGGTCTTGAGGCTGTTAAAAAACGCCCAGGAATGTACATAGGTGACACTGATGATGGAAGTGGTCTTCATCATATGGTATATGAAGTAATGGACAACGCAGTAGACGAATCTCTTGCTGGTCATTGCGATCTAATCTATGTTTCGATAAATGCTGATAATTCAGTTACAGTTAGAGATAACGGAAGAGGAATACCTGTTGACATTCATAAAGAGGAAGGAATATCTGCAGCGGAGGTTATCATGACTCAATTACATGCAGGTGGTAAGTTCGATCAAAATTCATACAAAGTATCTGGTGGATTACATGGGGTTGGGGTGTCGGTTGTTAATGCCCTTTCGTCTTGGCTTAAACTTAGAATATGGCGTAATAATAAAGAATATTTTATTGAGTTTAGAGACGGTGCATCAATTGCCCCACTTAAAGAAGTTAATAACACAAGATTAGGTCAAAAGGGAACGGAAGTTACATTTATGGCTTCATACGAAACTTTTACAAATAATACAAGTTACGACTTTGCAACTCTTGAAACAAGATTTAGAGAAATGGCATTTTTAAACTCAGGAATTAAAATTCAATTTGACGATCTAAGATTTGAGGCAAATGAGATAGATGAAAATGGAAATACAAAACCAAAATCAAGACTATTTTATTACGAAGGTGGCTTACTTGAATTTTTAAAATATATAGACAGAACAAAAAAGCCAATTCATGAGCCAGTTTTTGTATCTGGAAGTAGCGATAAAATATCTGTAGAAGTCTCACTTGAATGGAACGATAGCTACAGCGAGGTAAGTTATTGCTTCACTAACAACATAAGACAAAAAGACGGTGGGACTCATTTAGCTGGCTTTAGAGGGGCATTAACAAGAGCTCTTGGAAAATATGTAGACCAACTCTCAAAAAAGGATAAAATAGCAATTACAGGTGAAGATGTAAGAGAGGGTCTTACTTCAATCATATCGGTAAAAGTACCAGATCCAAAATTCTCATCTCAAACAAAAGATAAACTTGTCTCCTCTGAAGTTAGACCAGTTATTGAAAATGTTGTTTTTGAAAAACTATCATCATGGCTAGAGGAAAGACCTAATGAGGCAAGAATAATAGTTGAAAAAATATCGGAAGCAGCAAGAGCTCGTGAAGCCGCAAGAAAAGCAAGGGAACTTACTAGAAGAAAGGGTGTTCTTGAAACTGCAAATTTACCAGGAAAACTCGCTGACTGTCAGGAAAAAGATGCATCTCTTTGTGAATTGTTTATAGTAGAGGGAAACTCGGCTGGCGGCTCTGCAAAGCAAGCAAGGGATAGAAAAACTCAGGCTATTTTACCACTAAGGGGAAAAATACTAAATGTAGAAAAGGTAAGATTTGATAAAATCTTATCATCGGAAATGATAGGCACATTAATTACAGCTCTTGGCACGGGAATAGGAGCCGAGGAGTTTAACATAGATAAAATAAGATATCATAAAATTGCAATAATGACAGATGCCGATGTTGATGGTGCCCACATAAGAACACTCTTGCTTACATTTTTTTATAGATGGATGCCAGAAATTATAAATCGTGGCTATCTATACATAGCTCAACCGCCTCTTTATAAAGTTAAAAAAGGTGGTAGTGAAGTGTATCTAAAAGATCAACAATCTTTTGACGACTATATTTTAAAAAACTTCGTTGAAAACAACAAGGTAAAGCTTGCAAAAAATGGCTTTTTGCCAGATATGATTCTTTTAGAATACCTTCGTAAGGTATTTATGTTTAGTAGGGCAGTTATTAAGCTTGCATTTCACCTTCCACAAGACTTATGCGAGGCAATAATATATAGTAATTCAAAAAATATAGAAGATCTTGCAAATGAAGAAAATCTGAATAATGTGATAAAGATGATTGACAACTTTACAGACGATGAAAATTGCCACTGGAAGTACGAATTAAATCCTCAAAACGATTTAAACGAATTAGAGATAGTTTTTCTAAAATATACAAGAGGGGTTGCAACACGCTATACTGTAAAACATGGTTTATTTAATACAATGGAGTTTACTGTATCAAGTAGAACATTTTCATCTCTTGGTATTGAAGGGTTCGACACTCCGTTAACTCATGACATAGGGGGGGAAATTTTAAATCAAAAAACTGAAGATGCTGAAGTTATTCATTTTAAAAATTTAACAACCCTTGCAAGGTTAGTTGAAGAAAGTTCAAGAAAAGGATTATCTATGCAACGATTTAAAGGTCTCGGCGAAATGAATCCAGAGCAACTATGGGAAACTACACTCGATCCAGAGGCTCGTGTCTTAATGCAGGTTAAGATTAATGATGCTGAAATTGCAAATGAAACATTTTCAATTTTAATGGGCGATGTTGTCGAGCCAAGAAAAAACTTCATAGTATCAAACGCACTAAGAGTAGATAATCTTGATGTTTAAAAACAAAATAATTACAGAATTAAAGTCTATATCCTTACTAAAATCTTCGATTTTTAAAAAACAGGATATAGAAAAAATCAACAAAATAGGTTTAAAAGATTGTTTTTTTGGAAATAATTTATTTTTTCAATTTCTGGAGTCCTTAAAAAGCAAAAATCCAATTATAGTTACAGACAAAAATATCGCAACCAAATATAAAGATATTTTACAAAATTACGATTTAATTATATTGCCACAAGAATCTTCAAGGTTAATGGCAACGATTAAAATCGTAGATTACCTAATTGACTTATTAATCAAAAAGAAAGTAAAATCTCAAATCTACCCTATTGCATTTGGATGTGGTACAATCTGCGATATCGTTAAACTTAGCTGTAAAAGATTAAATATTAACTTTAGTATAATTGCAAGCTCTCTTTCAATGAATGGTTTTGCTTCAAAAACATCATCCATCGTTACAAACGACATCAAACATAGCTTTGATTCAAAATTGCCAGAATATATTGTTTTCGACGAAGTTATTTTACTTGAAGCGCCTCAGGAGTTAAAATTGGCTGGCTTTTACGACAGTCTTGCAACGATTACTGCAAATTTTGACATATTACTTTCAAATATATACACCGACACTCATATCGATAACACTTTAATTGAAGACTGCTTTAGTTTAATCATAAAAATATCAAAAAATATTTTTATTAACAACAGAGACTTAGCGTTGCTTTTGTTAATTGGTGGCATTGGAATGAGCTTAAATAACTCAAGTTTTACAGCAAGCGGTGGAGAACATATATTAAGTCATGTTATTGAAATGGAAAACAATGATTTAACTTTTTGCAACCTGTATCATGGGTTACAAATTGGATTACTACTAAAGTTTTGTCTTAAAAATCAAATTGAAATATCAAAAAATCTCTTAAATTTTATAGATATAAAAATAAGCAGAATAAAGAAAGAGGATATAAGAAACTTTTTCAATTATAACGATGATAAAATCAATCAAATTATTAAATCTAAAGAAATAAAAGAAGGATGGGAGGATAGAATAAAAGGTAATATTTCAAAAATTGCAAATGCAACAAAGCAATTAAAAGAATTAGACTTCTTATTAATAAAGTTAGATGTAGAACAAAAAATGTATAAATTTCAAATTACAGATAAATATCTATACACAATTTCTAAAAAAGCAAAATGTTTTAGAGATAGGTTTACATTTATTGATCTAATAAGCTAATCTTTTGGGTAAAATTTTTCAGAAAAGTAAAGACTTTATCTTTTAATAACATCAAAGGATCCACTTCTTTTTCAAACCAGTTATTTATCCATGGCTTCATTTCTAGCCAAATATCGACAGATGGATCTACAAAGTCAACACATGCCTCAAGATAAAGTATTGCTTTTTGTAACATTAAAAGTTGTGTTTGAGTTTTCATTCCAAACCTATCAGAAGCCTGAATAATGAGTCCTAAAATTTTTGACATATCTCCCTTTTGACCACTAGAATCTAGTAATATAGCTTGCCCTATATTTTCTATAAAGTCAGTAAAATCTTTCTGATTGACATCCCTAGATACATATCCAGCTTTCATATATTCATTAACAACCTTTTTATATTGTTTATGTAAAAAAAAATATAAAATTTTAGCGACGGAAATTCTATCTTTTTTTGACAAATAAGATACATTTCCACAATCAATTAAATAAATCTTATCATTAGATTGATTGTAAATTAAATTACCTGGGTGCATGTCGGCGTGAAAAAAACCATCTCTATAGACCTGTAAACAATAAAGATTTATAACTTGATTTGCTACGAAAGATTTATTAATATGATTATTTTCTAATAAATGAATCTTTGACAGAGTAAAGCCATCGATCCACTCCATTACAACTATTTCATTTGACGACAACTCTTCAATTACATTAGGTAGGTCAAACTTTGAATCAAAACATAAATTGTGTTTTAGTTTTTTATAATTCTTAATTTCTTCATTTAAATTAAATTCATTTAAAATAGATTTAGTAACACTTTCGCAAATTTCAATTACATCAATGTTATTAAAAAATTTAAAATTATTTAATATTTTTGCAATAATTGTTATAATCAAAATGTCTATTTTTAGGTCTTCATAAAAAGATTTATTGACAACTTTTATCGCAACTTCTTTAAACTTTAATTTGGAAATATTAATATATGATTCACTTAATTTAGCCCGATAAATTAAAGCAATCGATGCTGAGGCTACAGAATAAGGGTGAATAACTTCAAAAACATTATCTAAAGACAAACTCTTAAAATAATTTTCTAATGTGTTTTTTACATCTTTCTTTGATTTAAAAATTACATCTTCTTGTAAAATCATTAATTTCTTTGCTAAATCATCGCCAACAATATAATGCTTTAAAGAAAGAGACTGACCTAATTTTATAAACAAAGTTCCGTTTCTGGATAAAAAGTTAAATATCCATTCGTTACGATTTTTAGATATTAATCTTGTTAGTAAAATAGTAAACAAAATATTCAATATCCTTTTAAAGACAGATAAAAAAATTACAAAAGAAATGTTATTTTTTTTCTTCATAGATTTCTAAAATATCACCCTTTAAAAGATCTTCATAATTTTCCACCTGAACTCCACATTCAAATCCAGTATTAACCTCTTTAGCATTTTCTTTAAATCTTTTAAGGTTAACAATCAAGCTTTCAAATACAACAATGCCACTTCTAATGACCTTAACTTTGGCTTTTTGTTTAACAATACCTTTAGTAACGTAACATCCAGCAATTTTTCCTTGCTTTGAAACATTAAAAACCTCCCTGACCTCAGCAGAACCTATTAAATCATAGTCAACAACTTTTTCAATTGAATCACTAGCTATTTTTTCAATTTCATTAAGTAATTCGTAAATTACAGAATAAGTTTTAACATCTAATTTCTCTCTTTTTATTATTGCATCACTTTTAGAATCGGAAACAACCCTAAAAGCAAATATTTTAGCATCATTAGCTTTTGACAACAAAGCATCCGATTCATTTATATTACCTGTGCCACTATGTATAACCTTCAAAGAAACATCCTCATGTAGTTTCATTTGAGATACGGAATAGATTATAGCCTCATTAGTTCCTTGAGAATCGGATTTTATAATAATGTTTATTATATTTTTAATCTGTTTGTCAAAAATATTAGGTCTAAAAACTTGTTTGGATTTTAAATTAACATTTTTCTTGTAGTCAGTAACCTGTTTTGCAATTTTTTCATTTTGAGCATAAAAAAACTTATCCCCAGCTTTAGGTATTGAGTTTAAGCCAAATATTTGAATTGGTGTCTGAGGAATAATTTCATCGTAAGAAACACCTGTATCGTCAATCATCAACCTAACTTTACCGAAAGATTCGCCAGCTAAAATTATATCACCCTTTCTAAGGGTTCCATTTTGAAGTAAAACGGTAGCAACTATGCCAACCTTAGTGTCAATATTAGCTTCCAGAACTACACCTGAAGGTTTAGAATTTAAATCTGCTTTTAACTCCAAAACTTCAGATTGCAATAAGATTGCATCAAGTAAAGCATCTATATTTTTATTTAATTTAGCTGAAACAGGAATAACCATAACATCCCCTCCAAGTTCTTCAGGAACTATGTCGTACTGAAGTAATTCATTTTTCACCCTAGTAATATCAGATCCCTGAGAATCAATTTTATTTATAGCAACTATTATTGGAACTTCAGCAGCTTTGGCATGACTAATAGCCTCTATTGTTTGCTGCATAATTCCGTCATCAGCAGCAACAACTATAACAACAATATTTGTTGAACTAGCACCTCTGGATCTCATTGCAGTAAAAGCTGCATGACCAGGGGTGTCAATAAAAGTTATCTCCTTTCCGTTATCTAACCTTACCTTATAAGCACCAATGTGCTGAGTAATACCTCCCGATTCATTTAAAGCAACATCAGCTCTTCTAATAACATCAAGAAGAGTAGTTTTTCCATGATCAACATGACCCATTATTGTAACAACAGGACAGCAGTCAATTAAAAATTCTTTTCCATCCGATCCATGTTCAAGAGCTTCATTTATGGTCTTGGATTTTACTATATCATGCCCTAACTCATGAGTAACAACCTCGGCTGTATCGAAATCCATAATATAATCGTCATCAGAATTTATACCCAAGGAATGAAGAGTTTTTTTAATCTCCTTTGACTTAACTGATATTTGCTTAGCGAGTGAATTTACACTTATAGAATCATAAACAAATGCAGTTTTCTTAATAAAAGACTGTTGAAAAACATCGCCATTTATTCCCCTTGTTTTTTTAAAAGAAGATTGCCTAGATTTTCTAAAAACAGTTTTCTTTTTTTTGACATCGTCGGATAAAAAAGAATCAGCTACATCGTTAAAATCATCAAATGTAACAGAATCGTCACGCATCTTTTCAATTTGAGCTCTTAAAATTTTACCATCCTGTAAATCATTTACATCGCCATCAAACTCTTCAAACTCAAAATCATTAAGCATTTTATTGATAAGCCTGTTATCTCTTGATGTTTGATTAGATAAAGATTGAATATTTAATTCTTCATTTAAATTTATTTCTATTTTTAAAAAACTTTCATTTTGGTCCAAATCATAAACTGATGTATCAATTGACTTTACATTTTCAAAGCTACAACCATCGCCAGTTAAGTCGAGAACAAGAGGTTTATTTTTTTTCACTAACGAACTTGATTGCTTAATATTATTACTATCTATTGATAGACCTACATTAATGATTTCTTTTCTATGAAAATATTCGTTTTGTTTTAAATTTTGATTATTTATAGTTTTTTTTATATTGTCAAAATCTGCCTTAGTCATTGCAAAACCTCTTGAACTAACATGACTAGATTCAGAATCTTTATTGTTATTCTTTAGTAAATTTAAAGGTAACTCTAAAGATTTAGAATCAGAAGAATTGGATAAAAATTTTTGAAATAATTTATTGTTTTGCTTTACATCCTTTTTTTCATCAATTAAATTGCTATTTATTGATATTGTTGCTTTATTCGACTTTGAACCAAATATATTTCCACTTGATTTTATATCTAAGCTTGTAGATTTGATTTTATCGAAAATACTACCACTAGCCTTGTTGTCAGTACTCATTTTTACAATTTTACTATATACAGATAGGAATAAAGTTAGTTTTACATAATTTTCATACTTAACTTCTTAAATTATGTAAAATACAAACCATTAAAAAAAGGATATAATATAAAAAAAATATTTCAATATATTATTTTAAATTGGAATTGTTCCACGTGGAACAATTCCAATTTAAAAGTTAAAACTTGATACAGTCTCAATAAATACTTCCCTTGCCTCAAAACCTCTAATGCAAATACAATCATGTTTTGCCTTTATTTTAACGATGCACTTTAATGGCTGCAAAACTTTCACTATCGAATTAAGGATATCGTTTCCTAATTTTTCTTGTAACTGCAACTTTCTTGAATTGATATTAATTAAATCAAGAAATCTATCAAATCCTAAGATGTAATCTTTTGGAATGTAGGATATGTCAATAAATCCTTCAAACTTTAAAAAATGATGTTCACAAAAAGAACTAAAAGGTATATTATTTATATTTATAGTATTTGAATATTTTTCGATCGTTTGAAATTTTATCAAATATTCAGTTAACGAAGATTCATCTTTATCGTATCCATTAAAGAGGTTGTAATAGGTATTTATAAGTCTGTCTAGGTTTTTATCTATATTAAAATTTCCTCTTGTTAAAAAAGAAATAACTTTTTCAAAATGCAACCTATGTAACTCAATACTCATAATCCGGATTAAAAAAATTAAATTTATAAAAATCAAATTCAATATATATAAAAATAGTAATCTATTTAGAATAAACTGTATTATCGTAAAAACAAAATTTCAAATAATAAAAGTTTAAAAAGACAAACTTTTCTTGAAAAACAAAAATATATTAGAATACTATATTTAATTATTTCATGTAATACCCTATGTTAAAAAAAAGAATTATACCTTGTTTAGACATTGACAATGGTAATGTTGTTAAAGGAGTTTTTTTTAAAAACACTAAAAACATTGGAAACCCCGTTGATCTTGCTAAGTTTTACAGTGGAAACGGTGCCGACGAACTTTGTCTACTCGATATTACAGCAACGATTGATAGTAGGGATGCTATTTATAAAATAATACATGATGTTTCAGCTGAATGTTCAATACCTTTTTGTGTCGGTGGCGGTATAAAAGACATTAACGATGCCTCTAAGATTATCATAAATGGTGCTGATAAAGTTTCAATAGGTTCTGCTGCAGTACTGAATCCTAAAATAATCAATGATATTGCTAACAAGTTCGGATCTCAGTGTGTCGTTGTTTCTATTGATGTAAAAACAGATAAAGATGGTTCTTATTATGTTTATATAAAAGGTGGTAGAGAAAGAACTGATAAAAAAGCTCTTGATTTCGCACTTGAATGTCAAAGTCTTGGTGCTGGTGAGGTTTTGTTAAACTCTATAGATAGTGACGGAAATAAATCTGGCTTTGATATAGTTTTAAATAAAATGATATCATCTAAGTTGAATATTCCAGTTATAGCATCTGGTGGTGCTGGTGATGTTAAAGATTTCATTATTTTGGCTAAAGAAACTAATGTTAGCGCTTTTTTGGCTGCAAGTGTATTTCATTTTAACATTGTAAATATAAATCATTTAAAAAATGATATGTTAATTAATAAAATTAATGTAAGAATTTAATGTTTGATTATAAAAATATAAAAATTGCATTTTTTGGAACTGATAAATTTGCTACAAAGTCACTGAGGTCGATTAATGAAAATTTTACAATTTCTTCTATTTATACTCAAGAATCTAAACAATCTGGTAGAGGAATGGCTTTTAAATCTACCGATGTTTATCAAGAAGCTATAGATATTGGATTGAAAGATATTATTAAAACACCGAGTCAATTAACAAATGATGATGAATATTTTTTAAAATCTTTAAAAATAGATTTTATAGTCGTTGTTTCCTATGGTTTAATTTTGCCTGAATTTATACTTAAGGTTCCAAATTACCACTCTTTAAATATTCATCCATCTAGTCTACCGAGATACAGGGGAGCTGCACCTATAGAAAGAAGTATTGAAAACAACGAGATAGATACATCTGTTTGTGTAATAAAGATGAATAATGAACTTGATTCTGGTGATTTAGCTTTTAAGGTAAGTGATATATTAATTAGTGATTTTAAAAACTCGATTGAAGCTATGGAAAAACTTTCTGATATAGGAGCATTATCTATAGTTGAATGTATTAAGTTAATTATAGATAATAAAGATTTTACATTTACACCGCAAAATCAAAGTATTAAAATGTCATATGCTAAAAAAGTTACAAAAAAAGAATTATTTATAAGTAAAGAAATAGCTCTAAGTTTAACATCAATTCAAATTATGTGTAAAATTAGAGCTTTTGCAAATCATGGTTATGTAAAAATTAGATTTAATGATATTATAATAAAGGTTATAGATGCTAAAGTTTCAAAATCACAAGAAACAGATATTGATTTAATATCTTGTGATGGATTTGTGGTTCCAATTGTAATACAGCCAGCTAACAAAAGACAAATGAATGTTAAAGATTTTTTTAACGGACTAAGAAAACAAATTGTTCCACGTGGAACAATGTAAAAAACTTGCATCTCTTTTTAAATATGTAAATATTTTTGTTCATTAAGATTTGTATCTTTGTTATTTTAGGTGGTATTGTATTTTTAAAATGAAAGCTGTATTTAGTAGTTATATTTTTTTAAATAGAAAGATAGCGACATTAATTTTAATTAATTTTGATGGATTTTGTATTTATTCAAAACAGGTTTCTTTAAACTGCTTTACAAATAACATGTCAATACTTAATGTTAAGGATTTTAAGTATACAATTCATAATTTAGTTCAGGATGCTGAATTGTATACCCAAACTATATTGTCTGATTTTATATTAGTTTTAGATGATTGTAGGTCTGAATTTAAAATTATTGAAGTTGAAAAACAATTTCAATCTGAAAGAAAAATTAATAAATTTGACATATCTAAAATAGAGCAAAAAGTTAAAGATATTTCAAAAACCGAAGATTTTGAAATATTTATTGTTAAACCATCTTATGTTTCTTTGAATGAAAATTCTTTACATTTTTACATTCCTTATGAAAATTCATGTAAATCTTTTTCAATTGGAATGATGATGATAGGTTTTGATAATGTAATATTTAATAATATTAAATATATTTTAAACGAATGTAATATAAATATCACTAAAGTATTAAACTCTTTAACACTTACAGCTTTAAGTATTTTAAATTACACTGAGGATATTGATTTAAATTCTTGGAAGTCCGTTTTATATGTTGGTGATAATTTTTCAAATATTTTGGTTTTTAGAGGTGATTGTTTTTGTTTCGTTGAAACTATAGATGTTGGTTTTAGTAATGTTTTAGAACAAATATCTCAATATCTTGACATACAGTACGGTGACGCGCAGGATGTTTTTAATGTAGCTGTAAGTTTTAATCAAAGAATGCATAGCGAAAATTTATTTTATAATGATATAGATAAGCAATTGGAAAGTAATTTTGACAACAAGACACTATACGATGTGTATGTAATTATTCAATCAAATATTTTATCAATTATTAATTCTTGTGTAGCTAATATTAATATTGCTAATAATAATGTTTTAAAAAAAACATTATTTGATGTAATACTATGCTCCGAATCTTCTTTGGTATTGACTCCAGTTGAGCTTATTAAACTTGATAATGTTACAGTTACTTTGAAATGTTTTAATTATCCTTTTTTCTTTAATGAAATTATCAACGAACCTTATTGTAAGTTGTATAAAAAAAATGATTTGAAAATGATGTGTCAAAACTCATTTTTAAATTCTCTAAATCAAAATCAATTAAAAAAAATGACATTCAAATTTAAAAATGTTATACAAAAATTAGCTAGTTAGTTTATATCTTACAATGAATAATAGTTTGAGTTTGAAAAAAGAAAATGAACATAAAGAGGTTAATTTAAATTTAAACACCCAAATAACTCATCAACACCTAAAAGAAATGGCAAGTAAGCAAAAGATACTGCAAATGATGGATGATATAGTAAGTCAAGATTCAATAGAATTGAGTTCATTTGATAAATCTTTTATTATATCAGCAATTGAAACAAAAAAATTAAATCACGATCAGATTGAAATAATTTTTGAGGAATTAATTGCTAATAATGATAAAAACAATTCTGTAAAAGATATTGTTATTGAGATGGGATTTTTATCAACGATTGAAATTGAAGAAGTAGGTTTAAATATAAATCCTAATTCTTCAATTTTTGCAAAATCAGGTAGTGTTGATATCTTGAGAGAGAATGTTGATAACGATGTTGCAAAAAGAATGCCATATGAAATAATTAGAGACAAATCAATACTGCCTTTTAAAATAAATAACGAAACACTTTATGTTGCTTGTGATTTTATTGATGAATCCGAGGTTTTAAGTATTTTAAATTTATTTTACACAGATTGCAGTAAAATCATTTTTGTAAAAAGTGATCATTCATCTTTGATAGAAAGAATAGATTTAATATTTAACGATAAAGATGAACTTGATTCAATTATTGAAAAAATTACAAGAATAAGTATATCAAATTACGAAGATGATTTAAAGAAAAATTCTAAACAAGTAAATTCCAATATACCAACCGAATTGATAATAGAGTTGATAGATGCAATATTTGTTGATGCAGTAAAGAAGGATGCCTCCGATATACACATGGAGCCAGAGGAGTCTTTTGTTAGACTTAGATATAGGGTTAATGGGGACTTAAAAATTACAAAAAATTTACATAAAAAATATTGGAACAATATTTTAATAAGAATGAAAGTGCTTGCTGGTATGAATATAGCTGAAACAAGAAGGCCTCAAGATGGAAAAATTACAATTAAAGTTTTTGAAAGGAATATAGATTGTCGTGTTTCAAATCACCCAACGATTCA
Source organism: Rickettsia typhi (assembly GCA_945889175.1). Lineage (GTDB taxonomy): Bacteria > Pseudomonadota > Alphaproteobacteria > Rickettsiales > Deianiraeaceae > CAMCVL01. The sequence continues at coordinate 26,944 of CAMDBF010000004.1, read as the reverse complement.
TGGTGAAAATATAGTTATAAGATTGCTTGATAAAAAAGCAGGTCTTTTAACTTTGGAACAGCTTGGGTTTTCAAAAATACATTTGAAGCAAATTTCAAAATCAGTTATAAAGCCAGAGGGTGTTATGGTTGTTGTTGGTCCTACTGGAAGTGGAAAAACAACAACTCTTTATTCGATTTTAAGTATACTTAATAAGCCAGATGTTAATATAATGACACTTGAGGATCCAGTTGAGTATAATATACCAACCATAAGACAAACAAATATTAATGAATCAGTTGGATTGACTTTTGAAGCTGGAATGAGGGCTCTTGTAAGGCAAGATCCTGACATTATACTTATAGGTGAAATAAGGGACGCAGAGACTCTTAGGGCGGCAATAAGAATGTCTATGACTGGTCATAAGGTTTTTACTACTTTACATGCTATAGACTCAATAAGTGCAATACAAAGACTTGTTGACATAGGTGCTGACGTTAGTTCGTTAGTTGGTAACATTGTGGCTATATCTTCACAGAGACTTGTTAAAAATTTATGCTCTAATTGCAAAGTTAAAGTAAGACCAACTAAGTCAATGGCTAAATCTTTGCAGCTTACAAAAGACGATGTTTTAAATTCAAATATTTGCGTACCAAAAGGTTGTAACGAATGTGGTGGTGTTGGTTACAAGGGAAGATCTGTTATAGCTGAGGTTTTGGAATTTAACGATGAAGTCGACGACTTAGTTTATCATAGGGCTACCAGAAGCCAACTGAAGACTTACTTGATGGAAACCGATTTTGTTTCAATGTTTGATGATGCAAAACAGAAAATTCTTAACGGAATAACTGATATAAATGAAGTTTCTAAAGCTATTAAGTTACATTGATGTGATAAAAGCAATTGACCATTCGGTTGATATTTCTTTGTCTATTAATTTTGTAATTTTAAATATACTAGATTGTTTTGTTTTTAGTGAATAGTCTTTTGCACCACTTTTGTTAATAATTTTAAAAAAATGTAGTAAATTTTTATATTTTTTTGTAAAATTTACAAAACTAACTTCCCAATTTAAACTGATTGCTAAATTTTTTACATCTTTAGCATTTGGCATTTTTTTAAAAAACATTTCTGGATCTAAATTGATATTGTGCATTTCATCTTTTATACTTTGAAAACTTGTATCCAATGGTATAGCTATAGCAACTCTACCATTGGTACTTAGTAAGTCTTTAACTTTTTTAAAAACAAATGTAATATCATCGCACCACTGAATGGTCATTGATGAAATTATTATATCAAACTTATCTATTTTAAACGTAGAATTATCAAAATCTTCAATTGAGCAACAATTAATTTTTGCATGTTTCGTTGCAATTTTACACATGTTTTGAGATTTATCTATTTGGTAAATTGCAATTTTATTATCAATTTTTTTAATTTCCTTTGCAATATACCCAGTTCCACATCCTATATCAAGAAGAGTAATTGATTCATTTTTAAAGCGTATTAACTTTAATAAGTGTTTTGCAATTGCTTGTTGAATATCTGAGTTTTTATCGTAAACAAAAGCTTTTGTATCAAAACTCATATTTATTATTTTTTATTGAATTTGATTTAGCCATTTTTTTAATTCTCTAGTAAGTTCTATCTTTAGCTCCTCTGATGGCTGGCATAGCGGCATTCTTATTTCATTTTCACAAAATTTAGCAAGATGCATTATGTACTTGATTGGTATTGGATTTGTTTCTTTGAATAGAATAGAGTTTATGTTTGTCAGTGTTTGTTGAAATATATTTGCTTCATAAATATTACCTTGTAAAGATAGCTTTTGAATATTTGAGCAAATTTTTGGCAACAGATTACTTGTAACTGATATAATGCCGTTTCCACCTGAAGCATTAAAAGATACAGCTGTCATATCTTCGCCTGATAGCAATGTAAAAGGCTGTTGTAATGTTGCTTTTAATGTGTAGACTCTTGCTAAGTCACCAGTTGCATCTTTTAGCCCAATGACATTCTTTAGTTCTGATAGCTTTATTATTGTTTCATCGCTTAAATTGACACAGGTTCTACCGGGAACATTGTAAAGTATTATTGGCAAACTGCATGAATCGTGAATTGCTTTAAAGTGGTTGTACATTCCGTTTTGAGTTGGTTTGTTGTAATATGGAGTGATAATTAAGGCTGCATCTACACCACTTTTCTGAGCATGTCTGGTTAGTTTAATACTTTCATTTGTGGAGTTTGATCCAGTGCCAGCAATTACCTTAACTCTTGAGTTAACAATTCTTACTCCCCTTTCTATAATTAAATTATGTTCTTCATGAGATAGGGTTGATGATTCTCCAGTTGTTCCACAAAAAACAAGACCATCAACTCCATTTTCAATTTGATATTCTATTATTTTTTCGAAAGATGTCCAGTCAATGCTGTCATTTTTAAATGGGGTAATGAGAGCTGTGTGTAGCCCTGTAAAAGGTAACTTATTGTTCATATAATGTAACTAAGGAACGAATTTATAAAATTTTGTAGCAAAGTAAACGATACTTAAAACAACCATAATAGAATAAAATGCCGCAACAATATCGTCCATCATAACTCCCGTTGCACCTTTAACTTTTTTATCAAAGTAGCTAGCTGGAGTAATTTTAAAAATATCAAATACTCTAAAAAATACAAATACTAAAAAGACTTCAAACAATGTAGCTATAATCAAGCTATCAGAATACCAAAGTCTATTTTTTGTAAAAAGCCCAAACATGTAATCGTAAAAAATTGATCTTACTTTTGTATAGTCGTTTGTAAAGTAAGTTACACTAGAAAAGTCAGTTATATTCAGGCATGGTATAAAAGTTGATGCAATCGTTAGAGCAAACATGATTGCAACAGCTTCGTCTATCACTATTTCGCTAGGATCTTTATCTTCGTTATCTTTGATGTAAATATTTATTGCAAAATAACCTATCGAAAACAAAAAAGATTCAATAATAAATTGAAAAAAGAATGGTAAAGTGTTTATTCCACAGATGTAATAGAATAGTATGGCAAAAATTGTTCCAAAGGTTCCGTTTGCTGGCTTAATTAGACCAGAGTAGCCAAATGTTACTACGAACTTTACAATTGATTTTACTTCCTGAGGTGTATCAAGATTTTTGTTAGACATTTTTTATTAATTAAAAGATAGAATGCAATTTATAAAAGAATTCATTATGAAATTTAAAATAAATTATGTAATAAATAAAGCAAATATTCAATAAAAAAATATTTTTATAAAAAGTATTAAATTCTGTTTTGTAAAGATAAAAAACAATTCTTGAATATTTCAATGTCATCTATTTCGTTAAGCATTGAAGTTGATATTCTTATTGCATTTTTGATAAAATCTTTATTGACATTCATTGCAATTAATACATGCGATATATTGATTTTTGACGACGAGCATGCCGATCCGTTTGAAACAAGTATGTTGTTCATGTCGTATTCAACAAACTGTATGTCGCTCGTAATAGATGGCATTGCAAAAAAAGTTGTATTACTCACCCTGTTAGTATTTATTCCAAAAATTACACAATTTTTAGAAATAAGAAATGTTTCTAAATTTTTTTTTAATTCTTCTGTATGATTTTGAAAGCTTTTGATATAATTACTATTATTAACAATTTCACATGCCATGCCAAGAGATACTGCTGCAGGAATATTTTGAGTTGATGGTCTTTTGAATTTTTCTTGACCTCCGCCAAACATTAAAGGTCTAATGTCAAGTCCGCTCCTATAGATTAAGCATGCCGATCCTTGCATTGCACCAATTTTATGACCCGAAATAGTTACAAAATCAAAATCGTAATCATTCATTCCAATGTTAAGCATTTCCTTGCCAACAAACTGCGAAGCATCGCAATGAGTTAGTATGTTGTATTTCTTACAAAGAAAAACTATATCTTTACTATTTTGCAGTACGCCACTTTGATTGTTTGCAATACAAAAAGACATTAGATTTGGTTTTGTTGTATTGTTTGCGTTCTTAAATTTTTCCTCCGCTAAGTTCAAATCCAACATACCATCTTTATCGACCGATATTAATTCAGTCTTAGGATGAGATATGGCACATTCATGGTCGGTTGATATTGCAAAGATTCTGTTAAAATCAAATGAATTGAAGCAAATATTGACAGATTCAGTTGCACTGGAACAAAAAATAATCTCATGACACATTGCTTTGATTGAATTTTTAATTTTAAATCTCGATTCTTCAAGTATATCTTTTGCTGTTTTGCCGTAGAAATGAATAGAGGAAGGGTTAAGTGGTAATTTAAAGACATTTAGCTCTATGAGTTTTTCAAAAATAATAGGATTAAGTGGCACCGTTGAATTGTTATCTAGGTAGACGATTTTTTTACTCATATTATTATTTTTTTACTATCAAGTTAAAGCCTATTTTATACTAAAAGTTAAAACGAATTAGTTAATAAAATATTTTAATTAATCTTGTAAAATTTTTTTTATTTTGCAACACTTTGTTCTAGCTTGACAAATATTTATTTTGTCTTAAAATAGATTAACAAATTAATTTAAGCTTTAACAAAAATGAATAGAGTCAAAGAGATAAATGTCAATTTAAAAAGTATTGATATTTTGTTTACCGAGGAAATTATTAACATTTTACACTTAAATCAATTACCTGATTTTAAAGCAAAGTATCTTGGTAAGAGTGGTTTAGTTACAAGTATTTTTAAAGATATTGCAAAGCTTGATATTGAAGAAAAAAAAATTATCGGAGTGGAAATTAACCAATTGAAGCAAAAATTAGAAAAAGCAATCGCTAACAAATTTAAATGTTTAGAAATTGAAGAAATTAATGAATATTTAAAAATAACGTCTTGTGACATTTCAATTCCAGTTTATGGCTTTCATCTTGGAAAGATTCACCCAGTAAGTAAAACTATTGACGATATATATGATATTTTTAAAAATTTAGGTTTTGATCTAAGATTTGACAGGGAAATAGAAACAAGCTTTTACAATTTTGATGCTTTAAATTTTGGTAAAATGCACCCAGCAAGAAGCATGCATGATAGCTTTTTTACAGATTTAAAAAGCCCTTTAGTAAATGAATTTTGTATGTTAAGAACCCACACTTCAAGTGTGCAAATTAGAGCTATGTTAAATAAAAAGCCGCCTTTTTGTTTTTTATCGCCAGGCAGAACCTATAGATGTGATTTTGATAGAACCCACACCCCAATGTTCACTCAAGTTGAGGGAGTTTTGGTTGATAAAAATATTTCTTTTGCAAATCTTAAATGGGTAGTGGAAAGTTTTTTAAAACAATTTTTCCAAGAATCGGCATTGGGTGGTCTTGGTTTTGATGTAAGATTTAGACCAAGTTTTTTCCCTTTTACCGAGCCGTCAGCTGAGGTTGATATAGGGGTTAGACAAAAAGATGGTTCAATTAAATATCTTGAGGTTCTTGGCTGTGGACTTATTCATAAAAATGTTTTGCAGTCATGTAGTGTAGATAGCGAAGTATACTCTGGACTTGCATTTGGACTTGGTGTTGAAAGATTTGCTATGCTTAAGTACCAAATAAACGATCTGAGAGATTTTTTTGAAAATAAAGCTTGGTGGACATATCATTACGGAATTTAATACAAATATGACAAAATATAAAACTTTATTAGTTGACCTTTGGGGAGTTGTGCACGATGGAACATTTTTATATGAAGGGGTTAAGGAGAGATTAATAGATTTAAAATACAAAAATATTGAAGTATGCTTTTTGTCAAATGCACCAAGAAGATCTGCAAAAGCTATATCGGTTCTTAACTCTCTTGGAATTGATAGCTCTTTATTTAAGGATGTTGTTACATCGGGTGAGTGTTTTTATTATTTTTCTAAAGATTTAATTACTCAAAAAGGTAATAAAATCTTTTACATAGGACCCAAAAAAGACTTAGATGTTTTAGTTGGTCTTGATTATTCATTTACAACTAATCCTAAAGATGCCAGCTTTGGTATTATTACAGGACATCCAGAGGATTACGAAGAAAGTAAAATGACAGATGTTTTGACTCTTTGTGTAAAGAATAATCTTGATATATTTTGTTTAAATCCAGATCTTATTGTTGTAAAAAAAGATGGAACAATCGAACCGTGCGCTGGTGCTATTGGAGCCGAATATGTAAATTTAGGTGGTAATCTTAGATATTTTGGTAAGCCTTATTTAGATATTTATCACTTTGCGATGGAAAGATTAGGTCTTTCGATTAGTGATAAAGCAAATATTTTAGCTATAGGGGACTCGATATTAACAGATATACAGGGTGCTAATAATTTTGGTATTGACTCTTGCTTTTGTCTTTCTGGTATACATAAAAATCAAGCAGAATCGATGGGGTTGGAGTTATTTTTAGACAGTCAACTTTCTAGACCAACATTTTGCATTGATAGCTTTAGCAACTTAAATATATAATACAAAGTTAACAAAATAATGTTTAAGTTAAATCTAAAATATAAGCCTGCTGGCGACCAGCCCGAAGCTATAAAAAAGCTATGTAAAGGCATTTTAGAAGGTCAAAGAGATCAGGTTTTACTTGGTGCAACTGGCACTGGTAAAACTTTTACAATGGCAAATGTAATCCAAAACCTTAATAGACCAGCTCTTATTATGGCTCACAACAAAACTCTTGCTGCTCAGCTTTATGGAGAGTTTAAAGAATTTTTCCCCGAAAATGCAGTAGAATATTTTGTCTCCTATTACGATTACTATCAGCCAGAGGCATACATTGCTAAAACTGATACTTATATTGAAAAAGACTCCGCTATCAACGAACAAATTGATTTAATGAGACACTCTGCCACAAGAAGCGTACTAGAGAGAAGTGATACAATAATTATTTCTTCAGTATCAGCTATATATGGTCTTGGCGATGTTGGTAACTATAGTCATATGAAGAGTATAATTAAAAAAAAACAAGTTATAAACATGGACAAGTTGCTAACGGAGTTTATAGCGATGCAATATGAAAGGAACGATGTTAATTTTACAAGAACTAGCTTTAGAGTAAGAGGAGATATTGTTGATATATTTCCATCTCACCTTGAAGATAAAGCTTGGAGATTTGAATTTTTTGGAGATGAGATTGAAAGAATTATTGAATTTGACCCTCTAACCGGAAGAAAAATTATCGAACATGATTATGTCGTTGTCTATCCAGCTAAGCACTTTGTAACTCCTGAGAATATATTGGTTAAAGCCATTGAGCAAATTAAAATAGATCTAGAATTACAGGTAAATGATTTTGAGCAAAAAGGAATGCTTGTTGAGGCTCAAAGGCTAGAGCAAAGAACAAAATACGATATAGAACTAATGCTTAGTACTGGAATGTGTAAAGGTATTGAAAATTACTCAAGATATCTTGACGGAAGATCTCCAGGGGAGCCACCTTATACTCTTTTTGATTATCTGCCGAAAGATGCAATTATATTTGTAGACGAAAGTCATATATCCGTTCCTCAGATAGGTGCTATGTATGAGGGTGATAAAAGCCGCAAATCAAGTCTTGTAAATTATGGCTTTAGGTTGACATCTGCCTTGGATAATAGACCTTTAAAGTTTGAAGAGTGGGATAGGAGGCGTAACCAAACTGTTTATGTTTCTGCAACTCCTGCTGAGTTTGAATTAAATAAAACGCAAGGTGAAATCGTTGAACAGATAATAAGACCAACAGGCTTACTTGATCCTATTTGCGAAATAAGGTCAGCTGAATTTCAGGTTGATGATTTGGTTAATGAGTGTAGGAAGCTAAAGGAACAAAACTTAAGAGTTTTAGCCTTAACTTTAACAAAAAAAATGGCAGAACAGCTTAATACCTACTTAAACGACATAGGTGTAAAATCATGTTATCTCCACTCCGACATAGACACGATAGAGAGGATTGAAGTCATTAATAAACTTAGGAGTGGCGAAATTGATGTTATTGTAGGAATTAATCTTTTAAGAGAGGGTATAGATATACCAGAGTGTGGTCTTGTTGCCATTTTAGATGCCGACAAAGAAGGTTTTCTACGCAACAATTCATCACTTATACAAATGATAGGTAGAGCTGCGCGAAACTCAAATGGCAGAGTTATATTGTATGCTGATAAGGTTACTAAGTCAATTAGTTATGCAATTGAGGAAACTAATCGTAGACGTAAGATTCAAGAAGATTATAATGTTGAACATGGGGTTATACCGACAACTATTATTAAAAAAATTAGAACAATATTTGATGTTGCATTCGGCGATAAACAAAAGGAGGCTGATAAAATAATTACAAGCATTCACGACATGGATGATAGGCAGCTTGCAATAAGGCTAAAGGTATTAAAGAAGAAAATGAAAGAACATGCTGCAAACTTAGAATTTGAAGAAGCTATGACTTGCAGAAATGAGATTAAGGCTATTGAAAAAGTTATGATTTAAAAGATTGTTTTACATGGTGTAATTTGATTTTAGTGTCTAAAAAACCTATTTGGTACAAAGGCTAAATTTAGATTACATTCTTTTGCCTTTTCAATAATCTCGCTATCTCTTACCGAACCCATTGGTGCTACTATGTTTTTGATTCCGTAGGATGTAATGACTTCAATATTGTCAACAAAAGGAAAAAAAGCATCGCTTGCCAAAATTAAATCTTTTGCCAAGATGTTTAACGAAGCTATTTTTTCAAGTGCCTTTTTACATGCAATATTAACACTGTCTATACGAGATGTTTGACCAAATCCACCAGCTATAAAACTTGAGTCATTGGTTATGCAAACTGCATTGGATTTAAAGAATTTTACTAATTTAATGGAAAATAAAATATCGTTTTTTTGTTTATCATTAAAACTTCCCGAAACAACATGTAAATTATTTAAGTCAACCTCGTAATTGTCATTTGTTTGCACTAGGGCGATTCCGGCATCAATTTTGATTGTTTTTGAATTAAATATGCTTTTAATATTAGAGTCATTTTGATTAAATGATTTATTAATTAATATTCTTAAGTTTTTCTTTTTACTTAAAATACTAATGGCATCGTCTGTAATATTTTGGCAAATAATAATTTCAAAAAATACTTTTGACAGTTCGTTAGCAAGCTCAGAATCTATTAGGCTATTAATGGCAACTATTCCGCCAAATGCACTTATAGAATCACCATTTTTTAATGCTTTTAAATAAAGATTAATACCGCTTAAATTGCCACTTGCAAAGCAACAAGGATTTGTATGTTTAACGATACAAATTGCATTTTCTCTAAAATGACTAATAGCTTCGCATGCTGCTACTGCATCATTGATATTGTTATAGCTTAATTCCTTGCCCTGTATTTGTTTAAAGTTATTAAGAGAATCTATTAGGGGAATTTGATAAAAGGCAGCTTCTTGTTGCGGGTTTTCGCCGTATCTCAGTGATTGCTTTAATTCAATTGGTATCGCAATTTGCTTGTAGTTAAATAGGATATCATCTTTAATTAAGTATGACGATATTACCGCATCGTAATGGGCAGTTTGTAAAAAAGCCTTTTTTGCACATAATTTTCTAAATTCATAACTAGTTGAACCTTTATTTTGCTCAAGTTCGGCGGCAAATAATGTATAATCACTAGGATCGGTAATTACTGTTGTTGCTGCAAAGTTTTTTGCCGCAGATCTAACCATTGAAGGACCACCAATATCGATATTTTCAATAATTTCTGCTTCATTGTTTGTTTTTAACACTGTTTGGTAAAATGGATAGAGATTAACTACAACTAAATCAATCTTGCTAAAATTTTGATTTATAAGCTGAGAAGTATGTTCTTCGTTGCTAACGTCACACAACAATCCAGCATGAATTTTAGGATGAAGGGTTTTGACTCTTCCGTCCATCATTTCTGGACTGTTTGTGTATTCCGAAATCTCAATTGCCTCTATACCATTTTGTTTTAGTAGGGCATAGGTTCCTCCTGTGGATATGATTTTTATATTATATAGATTGGTAAGAATTTTACAGAGTTCCACAATGCCTTCTTTGTTGGAAACAGAAATTAATGCAGTTTTAATTTGTATATCTTTTATTTTGCTTGACATGGTTTTTTATAATAACACATTAAAGTAAGTAAAGTTTAGGCAAAGCAAGTAAAAAATACTATTCCAATAAAGACAAAAGAAGATAATATGTAATGATTAATCTTGCCGTCTTGAATAGTTTTTGCTATCTTTGCAAAGCCAGAAGATGCAATAAGCCAAGTACTTACAAGGCATGTGTCTACAATTTTTTTGTCAGCTATAGATGATAAAGTTGCTAGATAAAATGATAGCTTTACAAAGCTGGCTTTGTAAAGCTCATCAATGAAATATTTGCAGGCAAAAATTTTGTAAAATGGATAAAACATTCTAGCAATTAAAGATGGTATTTTTGTTTTGAGAAATACAAAATAGCTTATAATAATGATTAACAAAGAAAGAGCCATTGGCATATATTTTATCACTTGAGATATATGGTGATTAACTTCTTCTCCATGAGTTGCATCGTTAAATAAGCCTATCCAAAATAAAGAAGTTTTATGATTTATTAAAAAGAAGTACTCAAGAATATAACCAGATATTACTGAGAACAAACACAGAATACCCAGTGGAATCGTCATGGATAGCGGGGATTCATGAATGTGAGATTCGTCGTCTTTTGATCCTTTAAATGCCCCATGAAATGTTAGGGTAATTAACCTCCAAGAATAAATTGTAGTACAACATGCGGCTATAACCCCAAGTATAAAAGCAAGGCTGGCAAATTGAGAGTTCGATGTGTAAGCTGCTTCTAAAATTGCATCTTTTGAAAAGAAGCCAGCTAGGGGAAAAATTCCGGCTATTGCAATCGATCCAATCATGAAGCAAGAAAATGTAAAAGGGATTTTTTTACACAATCCTCCCATTTTTGTTATATCTTGTTGGTTGTTAACTGCATGTATTACTGAGCCTGCTGATAAAAATAGCAATGCTTTAAAAAATGCATGTGTAACCAAGTGAAACATTGCCGATGTGTAAGCTCCAACCCCGCAAGCAAAAAACATGTACCCAAGCTGACTGCAGGTGGAGTATGCAATAATTTTTTTTATATCGTTTTGTGTTAAAGCTATGGTTGCAGCAAAAATTGCCGTCAATGCTCCAACTAAAACAATTAAATCTTTTACCAAAGGTGCGCAATCAAATAGCGCTGAGCATCTAACTATTAAAAAAACACCTGCCGTAACCATTGTTGCGGCATGAATAAGGGCAGACACTGGAGTTGGGCCTTCCATTGCGTCTGGTAGCCAAATATGCAAACCCAATTGTGCCGACTTGCCCATGCAGCCAATAAACAACATTAAGGCTACAAAGGATAAGTAGTGAAAATGGAGTCCAAATAAAACAATTTCTTTGTGAACAAAAATGTGCAAAGAGTCAAAAATCTCTCTAAAATTTAAAGTACCAAATATACAATATATTGCTGCAATTCCTATTATTAAAGCAAAATCGCCGACCCTGTTTGTTATAAAAGCTTTAATTGCTGCCGAATTTGCACTATCCTTTTTGAACCAGAAACCTATAAGTAAATAAGAACTCAAACCAACCCCTTCCCATCCTACAAATAATTGTAAAAAATCTGCGGAAGAGACGAGAATTATCATGAAAAACGTAAAGAGGCATAAGTAAGCCATAAATCTTTGTCTATGATTGTCATGTGCCATGTACCCGATTGAATAAACATGAACCAAGGTTGAAACTAATGTTACAACAACAAGCATTACAGAAGTCAGTCCGTCAGAATAAAAAGACCAAGAAGATTGAAATGAACCTAGGTGAATCCAATCAAAAAATTTATAATCAAAAATTTGACCCATTATTGTTGTTTGGTAAAAATTGCAACAAGATGCAATAAATGTTATTGTAACGGCAACTGTTGTAATAATGGAGGCTAGCTTTCCGTTTAGATTGTTGAGAAAAAGCCACACAAAAAAACTTGCACAAATACAAGGCAGTATTATTAAAAATGGCAATATATTAATCATTGCTATATCAATTAAATTTAATGAAACTAATATCTTTGAACACAAGAAGCATAAACAATTTATAAGACATTTTATTTTTTGTAAATCTTTTTTTTGTTAATAATCATTCTGCGATCAAATAACATTAAACATTGCTTTTAAATAAATAGGCAACAAAGGTATTATTTTTTATAAATATTAATTCCTATGTTTTTAGCTATCTGGACGATACGAAAGTCCATAGGAAGTAATGGGAAAATTTGTATTAAATTTTTTCATTTTATTGAATCTTTCTTGATTTAGACCTCCAAGGGCAAAGCTATCAATATTAAATTGTGCATTTAATTTTGCTATTTTATAAAAATGTAAATATCCAATGCCAGATTTTATTCTGCCATCGCTAATGGTTGTAAAAATGGGGGAAACGAATGCTTGTTTAATATTGTATCTTTTAGCAATTGCAAGCTCATGTGAGTTGTGAATTGATGTTGTTTTTGCAAATTTTAAAATAGCAAGTTTATATCTAAATGGCAGGGTATAAAACTCTTGTAAAAAAGACTGCTTAATATGTAAATTTATTTTGTGAAATTTGAAATCGATCGAATTATATTTTAAGAAGCCATCGAGGTCAAGCAAACTATCTACGGCAAAAATGCAAGTACACAAAGTTGAAACTTGTTTTAAAATACCAATTCTATTGATTGCCTTGTAGTCTCTTATTAAAAGGATTGTTGTTTTGTTTTTGATTAATTTGCATCTTGTTTTGAGTATGTCTAAATTAACATCATTTAAACAATTTAATATTAAATAATGATGCTCTTTATTCGTATTTTGTAACAAAGATTATCAACAATCAATTAAACATATTTTTAATTTTATCCATAAAGCTTTGTGTTTTAGGGTTTGATGTTAATTCTATGTCTTTATCCATCTCTTCTATCATGTCCTTGTGTTTTTTTGAAAGATTGACAGGAATTTCGACACCAAGCTCAACATACATATCTCCGTAAAGTCCATTTTTACCAGGCATTCCTTTGGATGAAACTCTTAACTTTGTTTGATTTTGGCTGCCTTCTGGTACTTTAATTGCAATCGATTGCCCAGCTATAGTTGGAACAACAAATTCACCCCCAAGTATTGCAGTGGTAAATTTAATTGGTATTTTACAATAAAGATCTCGTTCTTTTCTTACAAAAAAGTCATGGAGCTTTATTTTAACAAATATATATAAATCACCTGCTCTACCACCAAGCCCAGGATGTTCGCCGTGACCTTGGTATCTAATTTGTGATTCGCTTTCAATGCCTTTAGGAACCTCAATTTCAAGATTCTTCTTCTCTTTTTTACAACCACGAGAATTACATGTTTTACAAGGGTTTTTTGCCTTTCTGCCAAGTCCTGAACAGCCAGAACATGCCTGCTCCATAATAAACATTCCTCTTTGCACTCTAGTTGTACCCCTGCCACCGCATTGATTGCATGTTGAAACATCTTTGCCACCCTGCCCTGAGCAGTCGATACATTTTACCATTGTTTCGAATGATATGGTTTTTTTAATTCCGGTGTAAGCCTCTTCAAGGGTTATCTCTAGATTATATCTAAGATCACTACCTTCATGAGTTTGTTCTGACTGTGTTTCAAAAGGATTTCTTCCTCTTTTTTGCCCCTGTCCTGAACCGCCAAAGAAACTATCAAAAATATCGCTAAAATCAAATCCACCAGCGTTACTGCCGCCACCTCCATTAAAGTCGGAATCTCCGTAGGTATCGTATTTCTTTCTTTTTTCATCATCCCCAAGTATCTGATAGGCATCGTTAATTTCTTTAAACTTTTTTTCAGCCTCTATATTACCGGCATTACGGTCTGGATGGTATTGCATTGCAAGCTTACGGTAGGCCTTTTTAACATCTTCAGCACTCGCACTCTTTGCAACTCCAAGTACTGCATAATAATCCTTACTCATAGTTTATTGAATCTTAAAAACAAAATATTTATTTAATAATTTAGTTTATAAACTTTTAAATTAAATATCAAGTGCAATAAAAAATATAAGTATAAACTTAAAAGTTTTGATGAAGTTGGTGCTACTATTAATTATATAGATTCATGTTTTCAATTATATTTAACGATATCGGTTCTTGATTTTAATATATCGTTTGCTGTATCATTGCCGTATATTTCGGTAAGATCTTTTTTTAATTTATCTTCGCTACCCTTGTAAGGGCCGTACATTTTATTTATTTCGGCCTCAGTATCAAGAGTACTGCTTCCATCATATTGGTAGTCAAGGTTTAAATCTCCAACATAGTTTTCAATATTTTTATTTTTAAGTTCCAGTGCATCAATAAGTTTTTGACCCTGAGAACCAATATCAACAGATTGTGGATTTTTTTTATACAATTCAAGGCTTTTTATAAATTGATTACTCACTAGGTCATTATCAGTTTTATTTAAAAGGGCCGAATTGGGATTGATTGCGTAAATTTTTGCAAGCTCAAGACCTGATTTTTTGTATTCACCTAAGCAAAATAACATCATACCTTTCTCGTAAATTAAATTTATATTAGATACATCGGAAGCAATTTGATTCGTTAATGTTGTAAGATTTTTTGCAACTTGAGTCATGGTCAGATTTCTGCATATTTCCTCCGGAGTTTTACCCCCGCCCCCGCCTCCGCCTCCGCCCCCATTATTATCATCACCTTTATTGCTCTGCTTTATAAAAGGAATACCCCCACTCCCACTAAATCCACCGCCACCAATTCCAGATTGATTTGATATGCTGGACTCTTTATCTCCAACAGATATGCCTTGAGTTGGGGATTTGTTGTTTGTTTTTGCTGCATTTCCAGCTTGCTTTTGCTCTTGTTTTTGAACAGCATCTCCTTGTTTATTCGTCAAGTTTGGACTATTTGTATTATCTTGTTTTTCATCTTGTTGATCCGCCTGACTGTTAAAGTTATTGTTATCATTTATTTCTATTTTTGCCCCTTGTTTTAGAGCTGTTTTTATGTACATCCTGGGATTTGGCATAATAATGTAATACTGAGCAGTTTTGTAGTATATGTTGTTTAAATTTAACTCTTTTATTTCCTCTTCGTAGGGCTCGGCTATAAGGCCGTCAATTAAATCCGATAATGCTTTTTGACTAAAGCTCATCATTGCAATTCCTAAATACAAAGAAACTAGAAAAACGATAATTTTATTACATTTACCAAAAAACTTAAGCATTACAAGATTAATAAAAATGTATATTTTATAATTTTTATAGTTTTAAATAGACCTACATTGATTCAATTGGCTTTATACCAAAGATGTTAAAACTTGCATCAACAATGTATCGATATAAAAAAGCAAGACATAGTCTGGTATTGGTTTTTATTATATCATTTTCTATTACAAAACGCAAGCTTTTATCTTCGTTACCACTGTGCCATAGTTTATGAAAGCATCCTGCAAGTTCGTATAGATAAAATACAATGTGATGGGGTTCAAGATTGTTTAATGCTATACTAATAACTTTAGGAAACTCAAGAACTTTTTTGATGTAGTCTAAGTCTAAAAGGCTATTAAATAAACTTGAATCAATTTTTGTGTTATCAAAATCTTTTACTAAATTAAGCACCGATGAAGCTCTAGAATAGGCATATTGAATATAAAATATTTCATTATCTTTAGATTGCTCCTTGACTTTTTCTAGGTCAAAATCCATTGACACATCGTTTTTACGACTTATCATTATAAATCTTATTATATCAGCTGGAACTTCATCAAGTACATCATCTAAGGTTTCAAAGGTGCCCTTTCTTTTACTCATTTTTACAGGCTCGCCATTTTTTAAAAATTTCACTAACTGACAAAGCTGAACCTTTAAGTCTACAGAATTATTAAGTGCCTTAGTTGCTGATTTGATTCTTTTTACATAACCAAGGTGATCGGCACCTATAACAAGTATTAAATTTTTAAAGCCCCTTTCAATTTTATGTAGTTGATATGCTACATCGGATACAAAGTATGTTTTTGCTCCACTTGCACTTATCATTACCCTGTCTTCATCATCACCAAATTGTTTGGATTTAAATAATACTTGCTCCTCCTCTTTCCAGTCCTTAGATGCCTGACCTTTGGGCTTTTCGGTAAAACCTTTATATATTAAATCTTGGGATTCTAATTTTTGCATTACTTTATCGACATAGCCTTGCTTTATAACCTCAAACTCCGATGTGTAGACATCGTGATCTATGCCAAGTTTTAAGAGACTTTTTTTGATATTATTCATTAAATAATTTATTGAAAAAGATCTTATAATTTCAAAATCTTCATCAATGTCTAAGTCCGTGCCATGATTTTGTAGCAAGTCTTTTGCAACATCGATTAAGTATTCACCCGGATAACAACCTTCCTCAAGCTCCATATTTTTACCCTGTGCCTGAAGGTATCTAATAAATACTGATTTAGTAAGTTTACCCACTTGCACACCAGCATCGTTAATGTAGTATTCTTTGGTAACTTTATAGCCATTTTTTGTTAATAATCTATAAATTACATCGCCGTAGACAGAGCCTCTTGTATGCCCAAGGTGAATGGGTCCAGTTGGATTTGCCGAAACATACTCAAGATTAATAATTTCATTGTTACCTTTTTTATTAAATCCAAAAGTGTTTGATGGTAAAGCTATATAGTTAATGACTTCTTTTATTGCATTTTGCCAAAAACTTTTATTAATTTTAATATTTATAAATCCAGCCCCAGCAATATTGACAGAGCTAATGTAATCAAGCATTTCAAGCTCTTGCTTTATTGCGGAAGCAATCTCTAATGGTTTTTGTTTTGCAAATTTTGCACCCACCATGGCAATATTAGTGTACATATCCCCAAATTCATTATTCTTTGGGTAGTCAAGGGTAAAATCAAACATTACCTCTTCTTTTTTTACATTAAACAATCTGTAAAAAATTCGTTTAATATCATCTTTTATGTTTTGAAGTGGTTGCATGATTAATGTTGAAAAATCTTTATTTAATTAAAAGGTTTGGCTTTATAGACTTAGTTTTTTTTACTGATTGAAAAATAGCAATTAAGCTAAGTCCAAAGCAAAAAATATTAATAACTACAATGTTTTGAAGGTATATTTTAGATGGCAAGTAGGATAAAAAATAAAATGCTCCATCAAAGATTTTTACGCCAAAAAGTGATTCAAGAAAGTTTTTAATTTTGTCGATGTTTAAAGCAAATAAAATACCAAATATATTGCCGACTACAATACCACATCCAGATATTACCAAACCTGAAGATAAAAAAATATTCCTAATAAATTTATCGCTAAAGCCCATGGTTTTAAGTATTGCTATGTCTTTTGACTTTTCATTTATAAGCATTCTTAAAATGCCAAAGATAATAAATATTGAAACAATTACGAACAAAGATAGGATAAAATTCATAACAGTTGCCTGTATTTTAATTGCCGATATGTACCCAGCGTTATCATCTTCAAAAGAAACGGCATTTAAACTAAAAGTTTCTCTTAGCTTATTAGAAATTGAGTTAGCTTCATTTAAGTCTTTAATGTCAACCTCAAGAGCTGATATCTCGTTTATTTGTTTATCTAAAAATAATTCTGCTTTTTTTAAAGAAATTATAGCCATATTGGCATCGTACTGCGACATTTTAAGGCTAAAAATACCGCCAACAATAAAATCTTTATGTATAGGAATTAAACCAAAAAGAGTATGGCTTAATCTTGGTGCTATAAGCTTTACTGTGTCGCCTTTTTTTACACCCATTGAATTTGCAAGTTCGTTGCCTAAAAATATATACCATATCTCGCTTTCAAGATCTTTAAAATTACCTTCAATAATTGATTTTTGCAATACTGGTTTTTGTACAAAGGCATCCTGAGTAAATCCTTTAATTAAAATACCCTGCGAATAATCGCCAAAGCTTAACATGGCCTGACCATTAATAATAGGCAACACCGAAACAATAGTATTGCCTTGTTTTATTTGATTTATAGTATCTTCTTCGTTGAAAAGAGTTTTGTTGTAGCCGGGGTTGATTGTTATGTGAGAATTGACACCTATGATAGTTTTGATGAATTCAATTTTAAATCCGTTAAAAACAGAAACAACGATAATTAAAACTGAAACACTTAAAAATAATCCTAAAAAAGCTATAAAGGAGGCTACAGATGGTTTTTTAGATTTTTTAAAAGGAAAGATGTATCTTAGCCCTATAAATAGAGATTGATTTGAATTTAGTGAATTACTAAATGAAGATTTAAGCATAAATTAAGAATTGGTTGCGGGGGCAGGATTTGAACCTACGACCTCAAGATTATGAGCCTTGCGAGCTACCAGGCTGCTCCACCCCGCGACAAAGTAAAAGCACTTAAGTATTCTATCTTTATTACTTAAACAGTCAAGTGATTTATAAAATTTATTTAATTTTAATTTTTTTTTGCATTGATACTTGACAAGAATTGTAAAAAAGTGTAGAATTCTTACTAATGCTTTTACGATAGGCTATATGCTTATCATTTGAGGGTAGATTTTTATTATCAGTTTTTATAGATTTTAAGGTATGGACAATTTTAACGAGCTTCTAAAAGGTTTTGAAAGTAACATGAAGGCTGTTCAGGACAAGATTAACGAAAAAGTTCACACTGCTACATCTGGTGGCGGAGTTGTTAAGGCAAGCGTTAATGGTAAAGGTGATATTATATCACTTGATATAAACATTGAACCAGAAGAACTTAATGCAAAAGACGACATTAAAACTCTTAGCGACTTAATTATTGCTGCAATAAAAAAAGCTCAAGATGCAGCTGCTATGTCAATTGTTGAAAATATGTCTGATATTTTTCAACAACAGGATCCGGCCGAACTTCAAAAAATGTTAAAACTTGCTGGAGAGGGCCTTAGTTCTGCTGAAAAAGAAGATAAACCTGAATAATATAATAAATAATTTACAATCCAAATGAATCCGGAGCTAAGTTTGCAGATAAAACTCTACAAAACAAGCTCCGATTCTATTGAGTCAACAAGTATTGCAATTTGCGACAAAATTTATACCTCTGGTGATAATTTTTTTGTCTTTATCCAGTCTAAGGATTATGCTAACGAGTTTGACAGGCTCATGTGGACATATTCTTCAGCTAAATTTATACCACATTTCCAATCAGAATCAAACGAGGCATTGATTTATTCTGGCTATGATTTGGCAAAAATAAATCATATAGGTGCAAGTTTGGAATTGTCACTAAAGGCATCAAGTGTCATAATGCCGGTTCCTTTAAAATATTCACTGGAAGAGCTTGCTTTAAGTATTTTAAACTTGCAAAATTTCATTGATAGTATTTATTTGAAAGGTAATGATTTAAAAACTTTGCACTCCATATGTGTAATTTTTTGTGATGATGATAAAGTTTTAGATAGATTTAACATTTTTGCAAAATTTATAGAATTTTTAAAAACATCCTGCATTAAATATAACTTGTG
Source organism: Rickettsia typhi (assembly GCA_945889175.1). Lineage (GTDB taxonomy): Bacteria > Pseudomonadota > Alphaproteobacteria > Rickettsiales > Deianiraeaceae > CAMCVL01. Next base: position 7,437 of record CAMDBF010000004.1, on the reverse strand, counting down.
GGATAATACAAATGCTTTAAAAACTTGGGAAAAAATTATATAAAAAATCAAATGCAATACGCTAGTGAACAAATCATTAAATCAGTTAATGAACAACAAATTAAATCTGGGCTTTACATAGTTTCAACCCCAATAGGTAATATTGGTGATGTTGGACTTAGAGCTGTTAATATTTTAAATCGCAGCAATATAATACTTTGCGAGGATACAAGACTTAGCTTTAAAATGCTTTCAAGACTTGGTATTAAGGAGAAAGTTTTACTTCATTACAATGATTTTATTTTAAAACAAGGGCTTGATAAAATAATTGAACACCTAAAGCAGGGCGATATAATTAGTATTATAAGCGATGCTGGAACACCATTGGTATCAGATCCGGGGCATCTAATCGTTCAGGCATCTAAGGATAACGGCATTGAGGTTTTTACCATACCAGGTGCTTGTGCTTTAAGTTCGGCTATTAGCCTTGCTGGCTTTATGCAAAATGAGTTTTGTTTTATGGGGTTTTTCGATGAGGATAAGATAAAAAAAATTAAATCTAAAGATTTACACAGGGCATTTAATATCATTTTTTTTGAAAATCCAAAATCATTACCTAAAACTCTTAGCTCCATAGGGGTTGAGTTGCAAGATGATATTAAGGTTGGCATAGCAAGAGAGATTAGTAAAATTCATGAAGAGTTTTTTACCTTTAATATCAAGGATTTAAAAGCAGACAAAAAATTGAGTGATAAAATTAACAACATCAAAGGCGAGATTGTTTTATTGCTATATTGTGACAATCTTACTCAAACTAAGAGTCAGGTGATAAGCGAGGCAGAGCTATGTGCTAAGTTTTTTGCCGACAATCATTTTGCAAAGCAAATAAAAACGCAGGATTGCATACAATTAATAAGCCAAATTTATCCCAATGCAGAGATTAACAAAAAAATCCTTTATGCGGAGATACTTAATTACAAAAAATAATGCCCAATATAGATTTTATGTAAGTAGACTAAGATAAAAGTTGGCAAATAAAATATCATCTTTGATTGTAATTTTTATGTTAGTTTTTTCGCCTTCTATGTAGCTCACTGCCTTGCCTGCGAGCTCTACAACTGATGCATCATCTGTTATTTTATGGCTCTCTTTTTCAACATTAGCTAAATTGAGGCATTCTTCAAAAAACGGCATGTAAAAACATTGTGGAGTTTGGGCGAGTTTTAAACTCTCTCTATTTACGCTTGCGACTATTGATATATTGTTAGCATTAACACTTTTTACGGTTTCGCTAATGGCGGTAACTGGGATAACTGCATTGTGAATTGATAGAGATTGATTTAATTTTTGTACAAGGGCATCTGTCAAAAGAGGTCTGGCACCATCGTGAATAAATAAATTTATCAAACTTTCGTCTATTTTAAGGTCTTTTTTAATGCAAGATATCGCATTTAGTAGGCTAGCAAATCTTGTTTGACCTCCTTCAGTGAAGAACAATGGTTTAGTTTGCTGTAATATCGAAATATCTTGCCTTATATCTTTACTAGAAGATACAATAATGATGATGTCAATAGTATTGGAGTATAGAAAAGTTGATACAGTATTTTGTATCACACTTAGATTGTTGTTAAGCCTGTGTGTAAGTTTGCATTTAGAGTTAAATCTAGTAGAGTTACCGCCAGCTAAAACAATTGCAATGTTTTGCATCAGTAACTTATTGTTTTGCTTTAAATCTTGGATTTTTTTTGTTAATAACGATAAGTCTTTTGCCTCTTTTTACAACTTGGCAGTTTTTATCACGCTTTCTAGCACTTTTGATTGAGGAAACGCACTTCATAAAACTTAAATTAATATACAAATAACAGTCTTATATCTTAAATTGGTTTGGATAATTTGTCAACTCTTTTTACATGTCTGTCGTTTTTAATGTCAAATTCCGTGGTAACAAAAGATGTTATGATGTTTTTTGCCTTCGTTACATCGGTAAATCTTGAACCAAGACAAAGGCAGTTTGCATTGTTATGCTCACGGGCTAAAGCCGAAAGCTCTGTATCGTAGCACAATGCAGCCCTAATAAATGTGTAGCGATTTGCTATGATGCTGACTCCTATGCCACTACCGCAAATTAATAAAATAAAAATATCCTTTTCAGATTCAGTTTTCATCAAATCTTGATATAGGTTAATTGCTTTATTTGCGTAGTCTGGGTAGTCACAAGATTGATTGTTATCGGTGCCGCAATTAATAAAATTAATCTTTAATTGATTTGCAAATGAATCCTTAAGAATTGATGTTTTAAGTTCAAACCCAGCGTGATCACTTGCAATAATTAAAGTCTTCATTTTTCAATACCTACGGGATTAAAAATTTAATGAAAAACCAGCTTTGTAGTTACGACCCGGTTGATAGTTTGCCGTATTGACTACTCTATAAGCCTTGTTAAATACATTATCAACACCTAAGTTGATGCTTGCGTGTTTTTTAAAGAAGTACTGAGCATAAACATCGTGTAAGCTGTAACCAGCTCTTGTAGGGCTAAAGTATTGACCACGGGATGCAAGATCTGGATTAACTTCGTAGGCACTGTTTGTAGCTGTGTAGTCAAATGATTTAACAAATGCACCCCTCCATCCAATTGTAAAGTTATTTATATTATAATGAATTCCTGCCTTTAGGGTTTTTGGAGAACTTGAAAAAAGTTGCTTGCCGCTAGCTTTTTCGTAAGCATTAACTTCAGCATAACCTATGTCTGCATTAAAATTAGAACTTTGGTATTTTAAATCGATATCAAAACCTTTAATGATGGCTCTGTCAACATTTAAATACTGAGTAATTCCACTACCAGTCCAGCAGGACGGATTGAGTCGGGAAGATGATAAGCTCAGGTTGCACACTGGACCTCTGTTTCCCATTTTTGGGGCAACAGAGGTATCATCTATAACTTGATTTATAAAATTATAACTTTGTGTGTAATAAGCAGATGTTTTAAATGTTAGTCTGTCACTTTTTTGAATTTTATCTTTAAAATCAAAGCCAAAACCGCCTTCTAGAGTTCTATTTGTTTCGGCCTTTAGGTGTGAGTTTGCAACAAAATTATTGACATAAAATCCTGCATTATAATGTTGACCATTAGCATATTTTTCGGTAATATTTGGTGCTCTAAATCCATAAGAGTAATTAACAAAAGTCATTACCCAATCCTTTGGTTTATATGTTAAGCCAAACTTTGGTGAAAATGCACTATTTGTATCCTTACTATTTAAAACATCTGATGATGTGCTTATGTATCTATCGTATCTTAATGCTGGTAGTAAAATAAAGCTACCTATGTTTGTTTTTATATCTATTTCGTTTTGAGCGAATAGGCCGTAGACTGTATTTACACCATTAGGTACCAAGCTCCACTTGCCACCATTTGAACTTGAATTTTGAGAATCTCTAAAATAATTTAAGCCGTAAACAAGAGTATTTTTGTATCTATCTTTTATATTAATTTTTGATGTATTTTGAATGTCAAAACCAATAGTGTTGTAGCTTCTATCTCTGCCAGAGCCTATGGGCAAAGTTCTTACAGATGTTGTTGACTGTCCAGTTGAAGCACCTGTTCTTATATAATCAATAGAAGTTTTTGTATTGTATAAATTGGTTTCAAGATTTAACTTGTCGTTTTTAGCATTATATTTGTAACCTAGTGCAGCGGTATAGACTTTAGTTGTTTTGTCTGTTAAAAAAGCGCTATCTCCACCGCTTGATTGCTGAGGATTTGCAAATTCTTTTGATTTAATATCACTGCCTTGTAAGTTAAGTTTAACGCTTTGCTTGTCATCAATTTTATAAGTTAATTTTGTTAAACCACTCCAAATTTTATCGCTGGTATTTGTTAAAGTCTGTCCGTTACCAAGTTTTATATCACCAGAGTCCCTGTAGACAACATTTGACACAACATCAATTTTGTCATTGACCGCAAAAGAAGATGCTGAAACCGAAGTTTCGTTACTTACGCTTGAATATGTAGATTTAAGATTGTAGCCATGTTTTTTGCCATCTTCAAGCATGTCCGATGCGTCTTTTGTGGTAAATGACATCACGCCACCTAGTCCTCCACTTCCATATGTTGATGACTGCGATCCTTTTACAATGTCAACTTGCTTTAAAAGCTCTGGCTCTAAAAACAATCTACCAGAGTGACCAGAGTTAAAGTTTTGCCTTGTTCCATCAAGAAGTATTATTATACCGTTACTTGAATACCCACGCATGCGAGCTTCGTTTCCGTTTCTCAAAGGGCCACCAGTAAAATCAACTCCATTAACATTCTTCAGCATTTCTGGTAATGTTTGGGCGTTAAAATTTTGTGACGAATTCTTACTTTCAACAAGCGACATTGATGGTGGGGCAAAGTTATCCCTTGCAGTTTTGGTTGCAACAACTGTAATTGTTTGATATTGATCGTTTTCTTTAGCAAAAGAATGGTTGCTTAAGCAAAGTAGGGATGCAAGAGTCGTAGAAATCAGTAAAATTTTAGTATCTTGCATAATTTTTATTAAAAAATATATGAATTTTCATTCTTGGACTTTATGCTAAAAAATTTTTATTATTATAGCAAGAATAAAATTTTTAAAATATAAACTTGACTTATGATGTGTTATTTTTAAAATACATATTCCTTAATTTTATTATTGTTATTTAAAAACTTAGTAGTTTTTATGCTTAAAATCAGATTTGCCAGAGGCGGTAGAACTCACCAAGCTTTCTTTTCAATTGTAGTAGCTAATGCTAGATCTAAAAGAGATGCAGGATTTATTGAAAAAATTGGATTTAGAAATCCCCTTGCTAAAAAAGACGGTACCCACAAGGAGGCTCAAGCTCCTTTAAGTATCAATGAAGACCGTTTAAAATACTGGCTATCAGTAGGTGCTATACCAACTCAGTCACTTGTTCTTTACTGTATCAAAAACGGTATTCAAGGTCTTGAAAAATTCAAAGATCCTATTCCAGAAAAAGGTGAATTTTACGGTATTTCAAAAAAAGACAAAAAGAAAACTTTAGGCGAAAGAAAAGCTGCTATTGACAAGATAAAAAAAGAAAAAGATGCAGCTATTGAAAAGGCAAAAAAAGAAAAAGAGGCAGCTCTTAAGGCTGCTGCCGTCGCTGCAGCAAAAGCTTAGTCAAAAGTTTTTCTGTTTATTAATAACCATTAATACATGGGCCCCAGTTTAGTAAGCTGCATACTAATTTTTGCAGTACTAATTTTTCTCTCGATAGTTTTTTCTCTATCGGAGACTGCCTTCACTGCTACATCGATAGCAAAAATATATAAATCTAGACATGATGGTAAAAAAAAGAAACGCTATCAAAGTCTTGTATCTTTACTAAATAAAAAGGAAGATGTTGTATCAACAACCTTAATAGCTAACAACATAGTTAATATAATAATATCTTCGCTTGCAACATACTTTGCAATTACTTACTATCCTGACTTACCTTATGCTATAGAAATAGTAACTGCAATAACAATATGTGTTGTAATATTATTTTGTGAAATTCTTCCAAAAACTTTTGCCATAAGTTATGCTGATGGTCTTGCCATGTTTTTGGCACCTTATTTTGTTGTAATTCAAAGATTATTTTATCCCATTCTCTTTTTAATAAAGAGTTTTAATAAAATCATTTTCAAAGTTTTTCCCTTAGACAAAAAACCTGTGATATCTGTCTACGACATTTTAAAAAGCGAGATTAGTTTTTTGCACGATAATGGTTCTGTTGTTAAAAACGATAGAGATATGCTGGATGGCGTTTTAGATTTGAGTAAAACAGAGGTGGAAAGTATAATGACGCCAAAAAAAAATGTTAACATGTTTAACATAGAGGACGAAATCGATTCTATTTTAGATTTTATATTAAGCTGCAAACATAGCAGGATACCAGTTTATAAAACAAATCAAGATGAGGTGATTGGCATTTTGCATGTAAAAACACTTATATCACTTGTTCGTCAAAGTAAAGACATTACTCAGGCCGACATAGAGGCTATGCTTTTTAAACCAATGTTTATTTCTCACAACACAAATTTAAAGCAGCAATTGTTTGAATTTAAAAAAACCCGCACCCACATGGCAATTGTTGTCAACGAATATGGTGAAATGATAGGCATATTAACCCTCGAAGATATAATAGAGGAAATAGTAGGAAACATAGAAGACGAATATGATTCATACAAAGGCGAGGAGTTTACAACCCTAGAGGATGGTAGCTTTATTGTAAAGGGCGATTATCAAATAAGAGATTTTAACAAACAGTTCTCTCTGCGCTTTCCAAGTGATGATTATTCAAGCCTTGCTGGAATGATCATCGAGCATTGCCAAAAGATTCCAAACGAGGGTGAGGTTTTTATTATTGAGGATCATAGTTTTGAAATTATTCAAAAAAACGGTGTAAAAATTACCCTTGTTAAATTCCATCCAAAGTTGCCTTCTTAGATATCCCTAGCACGACTAAAAAATAATAATCAATTTACAAACTATTGTCCTAGTAGACTAGACCTCTTTCACAGCCTCATCTATATAGAATATTTTTTCAAACCAATTTCTTTTAAAAATACATCTCTCTGCAAAACAAGGCTCACACGCCAGCTTGCCTTTGGCAAGCATGGGGGGGTGGCCGAGCCTAAGGTGGAATTGGTAGTGGATAATTTACTTGATTGTTTTAAGTAAATTAATATTTAATTACTAAGATATGGTTTATTTATTATACTATGGGTTCTGCGGAAGAGGTCTGTTGTATTCCCCCAGTCACTACCCCCCCCCCTAAATGGAGAAGGGGAGGAAGAAGGAATCAATGTTTTGATATAAGTACAATTTTAAATTGGAAATGGTATAATAATGCAATATGATTGAGCTTTACACACTTAGCATCATTCGACTTTTATTCCCCCCCCTTTTTTGTCTTACAGCGGAATATTTGTTAGTAGCTATCCGTTCTGCTGTATTAATATTTGAAGCTTTGCTTAGATGTTGTTTTTTAACTTGTACTAGCTTAGATTGTTGAGTATTGCTAGCACAAGAAAATTCAGAATAATTTAATTTACTGTGAACAACTTGAGAAACTAGTTTGGGCGGGCTTACATTTTGCGAACCAAGAGGATTTAGATTTAAACTTTGTTTTGCCTGATTCGCTTTATTAAGAACTGCTTGCTTATTCGGATTAAATTGAGCCTGAGTTACTATAAAATTATTTTGTGTTTGTCTTAGTAAAGCTTGCTGTTGTGTCGGTGTCGTCTTTTGTGTTTGGGCGTTGATTGACGCACTCTCTCGTTTAGGGGCTTGCTTACTGTTTGGTCTAGAAATTTCTTCTATTAGACCTCTTCCTTAACCCCTACCATCTTAAACCCCTCCCCTCTTAGGGGAGGTTGGGTGGGGTAATATCTATTAAACCTCTTTTATTCTATTAATCTTAAAAACC
>CAMDBF010000003.1 GCA_945889175.1 Rickettsia typhi | reverse complement strand
GATTGCAATTAAATATGTAATTGTGAAGCAGTAATTATTATTTTATTATTTAATCTTAATAAATAAAACTGATATATAATATGTTTTGTGGCTTGTAAGTGGTTTTTTTACTGATGAAAAAATGTTGCTTTTTTTGCGACAAACTGTTGCGACAAACTGTATTGCTAATTATTTATCGCAGACTAAAGTTTAAGGTTATGGATTAGTGAATTACAGGCTTCTTGGATCTGTAATTTTGCCTGTAAAGGCACAAGCTATAGCGGTAAGGGGGCTTGCAAGGTGAGTTCTACCACCGCGACCCTGTCTACCTTCAAAGTTTCGGTTCGAAGTTGATACACATCTCTCTCCATCACTTAGTCTGTCGTTGTTCATAGCTAGGCACATTGAACACCCAGGTTCTCGCCACTCAAATCCTGCTGCGATAAAAATCTTATCAAGACCCTCCTTTTCGGCCTGTATTTTGACAAGTCCGGAACCAGGCACTACCATTGCAAGCTTTATATTTGGTGCAATTTTTTTACCTTGTTTTACTAGTTTATCAGCTAGCTTTGCAGCGTCCCTAAAGTCTTCAATTCTTGCATTCGTGCAAGAGCCTATAAAAACTTTGTCAATTGTTATATCTGTAATTTTTTGACCCTCGGCTATACCCATGTAAGCTAAAGATCTCTTAAAAGACTCTCTACGACCTTCATTTATATAGTTAGAAGCATTTGGTACAAAGCTATTGATCGAGCAAACATCCTCTGGACTTGTGCCCCATGTTATTTGAGGCTCTAGGTTTTGAGCATTAAGTTCGATTGTAGCATCAAAAATTGCATTTTCATCTGTGTTTTAGCTCTTCCAATACATAAGAGCATCGTCCCAAGCCTTGCCTTTTGGTGACATTTCGCGATTTTTTAAGTACTCAAAAGTTGTTTCGTCAGCTGCAATTAAACCAGCTCTTGCACCAGCCTCTATAGTCATGTTGCAAACTGTCATTCTTTCCTCCATAGACATATCTCTTATTGCCTCGCCTGAGTATTCTATTACATAACCAGTGCCGCCAGCTGTGCCAAGCTTACCTATTATTGCCATAACAACATCCTTTGCTCTGACTCCGTTCTGCAGTTTGCCGTTGATTTTAACTAGCATGTTTTTTGACTTTTTTTGTCTTAAAGTTTGGGTAGCAAGAACATGTTCAACTTCACTCGTTCCAATTCCAAAGGCTAAAGCACCAAAGGCGCCATGGGTTGATGTGTGTGAGTCGCCGCATACTATTGTCATTCCCGGTTGTGTAAAGCCAAGCTCAGGGCCAACAACATGCACAACTCCTTGGTTGATGTGTCCAAGAGAAAAAACTTTTATACCATGTTTTTGGCAGTTTTCCTCAAGAGCTGTAACTTGCTCTCTGGATTCTTTGTCTTTAATTCCGCCGCTTCTCCAGTGGCCATCTGTTGGAACATTATGATCGGCAACCGCAAGGTTAAAGTTAGGATTTTTTACTTTACGCCCTGATAGTTCTAAGCCTTCAAAAGCTTGTGGACTTGTTACCTCGTGTATCAGTTGCCTGTCGATGTAAATAAGTGAGTCGTCGTTGTTTGTTTGTATTTTGTGCTGTTCCCAAATTTTATCATAAAGCGTTTTTGCAGTCATGTCTGTAAATACTAATATATAATTTTATTTTTTGATTTAGAGTTATATTAAAAAACTTTTAATTGCAAGATTTTTTAAGATTTTTTACGATATGAATATTAATGTAAAGCTCCAAAATTTTATTTGGAGCGGGTGATGGGACTTGAACCCACGACCTCAACCTTGGCAAGGTTGCGCACTACCACTGTGCTACACCCGCTTAGTAGCTTGTTTGTACTAAAGCAATTGATATAAATGTAAGTTTTTTTAATTTATTGTCAAGCTTTTTTTTAAAATTTAATCTAAGGCTTGTAAAAATAAAAAAAAATGTAGAAAATTCTTTTATCTTGTATCCGTAGCTCAATTGGATAGAGTATTACCCTCCGAAGGTAAAGGTTGTGGGTTCAATTCCCACCGGATACGCCAATGTGTATTTTTATCAAAATGACAACAATTCTAAACTTTAAAGTTTAAAAAACTTCTCTAACTTTTTTAAAAGCTATGCTTTACCTCTATAAAAAAAGTAATAATTCTTTTTTAATTAAATTGCATTTTTTTTCTTTAAAAATATACTTTTAGTATTTAAGAAACTCATGATTTAATAACTTTAAAGCAATATATGCAAAGTTTTATCTACAAAAACAATAGACTTCAACAGCTTAGGGGTTTTTTTGCAACTGTTAGAAGCGGCGGAGTTACATCGGGAGCTAAAAGTATAAATTTAAGTCCATCTTCGGTTTCAAAGCAAATTAGTACACTTGAGAGAGATTTGGGGTTTGAGTTGTTTTTTTACAAAAAAGATTCAATGGAGTTGACTAAAAAAGGTTTGCAATTTTACAGACATGCCTTACCTGCTTTTAACGCCATAGAATCTTTGTACGAAAAATTTAATGATAAATTGCAAGAGCGAAAAAACAGATATGTTTCTATAGCGGGTCATCATTCGGTATTTAGCTTGATATTACCCAAATATCTTAAAAAGATATACAAAGAATTTAATCAACCTACAATAGAGCTTTTATACATAACAAAAGAAGAGGCTTTACAAAAACTAACAAAACACGAGATTGATTTTGCAATGTATCCAATTGAATCTGGTGAAAATATTCCTCATGATGTAAAAGTTATCGAAGCCATGCCTTATAGACCGGTGTGTATTATGCCAAAAGAGCATCCTTTGTCTAAGTACAAAGATAATGAAATTAGATTTGCAGATATTTCTCAATACAATTATTTACACACTGCAAATTATGCAATTTCGCAAATACAAAAAGACAGAGTATCTCATGGTACACTTAAAAGTGACATAATAATTGAAAATGGTAATTGGGAAATTTTAAAAGAACTTGTAAAACAAGGTTTGGGTGTAACCATTATGCACGAGAGTTATGTCGTGCAAGATGAAAATATTGATGTAAGAAAAGTCTACCATTTGTCGCCTTCTATAAAATATTGTTTTTTAGTAAGAAAGGGCGAAATGATAAAAGGCATTAGCGAAAGATTAATTGATCTTGTTTTGAAGGATCTTTCGATTGAGAAATAAGGGTTTTTTCAATATTTTCATCTTCGCGCTTAAACTCAATTCTAATATCTGAGGTATTAATTCCAATATTCGAGGCGGAGTCTGATTGTGGATTAAAATCTAGTTTTAGCATTTCGCCTTGCTTTGATTCTTCTTTATTGTTTAAAAAAACATTGCCAAGGGCTGTCTTTTCTTGATTGTCTTTGTTGTTTATAAAAATATCCCACATTTTTCTATTTATATAGTAATACTTTAAATCCTCCTTGCTTTTTATAACCATTCCAAATTGCTGACAAAGATTTGAGGTTCCGTAGTTTGATTTTAAAGAAGTTCCAACAATGGTTTGTAAATCAAGTCCTTTTTCACTATCGAATCCAAAGGTTAAAAATGATAAAGTTAGATCCTTGCCATAGCCATTTTTTTGAAAATCTGGCAATATATGAAGGGCTAAATCGCAAGAATAAACTTTATTTACTGTTTGGTTAATCCCGACTGGAATAAGTCCAGAACCTCCAACTATAGTTCCATCTTTAATAATAGTATAGTATCCAGCTTGATGGCTTACATTGTATTTTGTGAGTGCTTTGTACTGCTGCAAAATAATATGTTCTTGGCTTTTAAAAAATTCATCTGCTTTTTTTTGGTCTTTAATATTTAATACATCTTTGCCAAAAGCACCCATTATCCAACTTGAAGTGTTAAAAACTCCAACCTTTGTAATGATGTGTTTATAAAGATTGTAATGACTTGTATTATTTTCCATTAAAGGAACGATACTTAGGCTGTGATGTTGAGTTTGTAAAATCTTTTTCGAATCGTCAATATCGTAATTCTCGGCACGAATATACGAAAAGAATCGTCTTGGCAATCCAAGTAAAACGCTGGTGTTGAATTTTTGTTTTTGTAGCATTTTGTTCATATTGTAAAGTGAAACTGAATATTATTATTTTTTGAATAAACAGCTAAACCACATTGTAAAATTGGGTCTTTAAATGTTGCAAAAAGTATTTTAGGATATTGCAAATTATTTCAAATAAAAAAATAAAGTCAATATTAATTTATGTTTTTTAACTTTAGAATGTAAATTTTAAAAACTTTAGCTACACATCGGTTGATTTTTCTGATTTTTTCTTTAGCTTCTCCTGATGAAGTGTATCAAGAAAAATTGGTAGCCAAGCGGATGGGTCGTCGCCCACTTTTGCTCTAATTTTATCCAAGAGGTCAACGGTCTCAACTCTTCCTGAGAGTATTGATATAATATCGTCCATGCCGGCAAGGCTAATTCTTGTAATTACTGCGTTGCTATCTTGTTTTACTAAAAAAAACCTTGTTCCGGGGTCGGTTGTTTTAACAAGATTAAACTCTCTATCGGTTAGCATAAAGGTTCTTTTGTATTCTTCTGTTGCCTTAAGATTTGGTAAAAATATTTGAGTTGCTGTTTGCTGAACCAATGTGTCGCTTATGTTACTTTTTGTAGCATCTTCAACTGATTGGGTTGCAAAAACAACCATAGCATTTAACTTACGCAATACCTTGAGCCAATCCTTAATTTTAGGTCCAAAAACAGGGTTATCTATCAATGCCCAAGCCTCGTCTAAAACTATCATTGTTGGACTACCATCAAGCGAGCCTGATATTCTGTGAAAAAGATATTCAAGGGTTGCTGGTAGCGATATTTTATCCTTAAGTAAATCACCCATCTCAAAGCCAAAGACTCTTCCATGGGAAAAATCAATGCTATCCTCAGGATTGTCAAAAAGTTTTGCTTTTGAGCCCTGTCCGTGCCATCTTGCAAGTCTGTTTGCAAGGCTACCAACTTTTTCCATTCCAAAAAAAGCTGACACATTGGATATACATCTTTGATCTCTTGGTAGTTTGTAGTTGCCATCTACTGCCTGTTTGATAATTGCATAATCCTCTGCGGCAAGACTTTCGCCTGCCGATGTTAGCATTGCAACAAACCATCCTTCAAGAAAAATTCTATTATCATAAGTATCGGCAAGTTGCAATGGGTTAAAGCCAGAATATTCGGATGCTGATGGATAAATATATTTACCACCTATTGCCCTTACAAATATCTCGGCACCTCTGTCCTTATCGAAGAAAAATATTTTTGGATTAAATTTTTGTGCCTGAGCACATAAAAAATTCATTAAAACCGTTTTACCGGCACCAGTTGGACCAACTATCATTGTATGCCCAACATCTCTTACATGAAAGCTAAAAAAATAAGGGGTACCAGATGTTGTATTAAAAACCGTAACCGCATCGCCCCAATGGTTGCCTTTTCGCTTGCCCGATGGATGATTGTGTAGCGAAGCAAGGGATGCTACATTCATACTGTTTATAATTGACTTACGACCTATAAAAGACTGGTTACCTGGTAGCTGAGACCAAAATGCTGGCTCTAAGTTAAATCTTTCCCTCGTTGCATTAATACCAACGCTCGAAAATTCCACAACCGTTTGCGATACATTTGAATCAAGCTCCTTTATGCTGTCACCTATGCACATAACTGTCATGTGGTGATTACCAAAAGCAAATCTACCTGACATTGAAGAGTCCAAGGCCTCGTTAATTTCGGCAATTTGAGAGATGGCAACATCCTCTGATTGTATAAGTCTTCTTTGTTGTAATTGTAGCTTGTTGACTGCAATCATCTTATCTATAAAGAAGTAAGATTGTGAAATTACAAATTCAAATGGAAGCTGCAAAAAAGAATCCATAAGTCCAGCATGCGTGGTATTTCTATAGTCCTTTAAACTAACCATTGCAAAGTATTTTTTCTCGCCAGTTGGCGCTATAAATTCACCAGTTTTGCCACTAAAATAAAGCCTTACTCTTTGCAAGTATTTATCTAGTGAAATATTGGGAACCAAAACCTTTTGCACCTGACAGCAATTTGATATGCTAGATAAAAATTCCAGCATTGGGCAGTAAAAGCCATCACTTGTTTTTTTTGCCTCAAGTATTTCAGGCTGATAACCCGAAAGTGAATTGTAGATTCTGTCCCTTACCTCTTCAAGTTGAGAGTGGTTTTCTTTTAATATTTCTTCTTCCACTTTAGCTAATTCTTTTTGAACCTCCTCATCTATCTCGTCATCGTCAAGTGCATCGTTATTTTTGCGTTTGCGACTTGCAATTTTTTTAGATAGCTTAGCAAAGCCCTCTTCAATTTTATTACTCTTTCGTAGTATTGTAATGTAATGCTCGTTGATAAATGTATAATCTTTTTCATGCCTCAGTCTCCATTCGTCGTCTATACCTTTGCAAATTAAGTCGCTAAATTTACCATCTGGATAGGCCTGATGTTTTTTTCGTATAGTATGAAAGTACACTCCAAACTGACCCGTTGCAAAGCCTTTTAATAAGTTGTTTCTTGCGTCTTTTTTTAAATTTAGGTCATCGTCATCGGCAGTTTCAAAAGAAAAGCCAGATACTTTTATAACACTTATAAGTTCACCGTCCTTTGTAACTATAGTTTTACCGTTGTAATGTCGGGAGTATGGTATGAAGTTTGAAGTTGAGTATTCGTATTTAGCTACCCCTCTTTTTTTTGATTTATGCCTGTTAAGACTAAGTCCATTAAACATTTTTAACCCCCATTATTTTATAAACAGAAAGACTAGCAGATTATTAAATGCTGCTACTAACTAAAAACCTTGATAGCAAACAATCTGTTTGATAACTAGGTAATCCTATAACTGAAGAATAGGAGCCTATAATTTTAATTACAAATCTTTCAGCATAACCAGAGATAGTATATCCTCCAGCATTACCTTGCCACTGATTTGTATTTAAAAAAGATTCTATCTCTTTGTTAGTGAGGTTTTTAAATTTTAAACGGCTTTCAACAATTTTGCAAGCTTGATTTTTAACAAAAACATTTTTTGTTAAATTGTCGTAACTAACAAGACCCGTGCAGACGCAGGTATAAACAAGATGATTGCGTCCCGAAAGAAGCTTTAAATAATTCTCGCAAATCGTTCTGTCAAATGTTTTTTCCAGAATTCTTCTGCCGACTGCCGCAACTGTATCTGCACTTAAAAATACTATTGGTCTTGTTTTAAAGGCTTGCAGTTTTAAATCTGAAGATAGATTTACAAAATCTTCGCTAATAAATTTTATCTTAGAGTTTAGCTTATCGTTAATAAAAATCGTTTTTACAACCTCATTGCCTTTTTCTATGGCTAGTCTTTTACATAACAATTTTGGCGTTTCGGTTTTTAAAGGAGCTTCGTCTATGTCAGGGGATAGGATTGCGTCAATTTTATAGCCAAGCTTAGCTAATAGATGCAAGCGAGAGATTGAAGAGCTTGCTAATAAAAAAATTGGCTCTTGTGATTTGTTTTGTGTTGACATTATTTTATTGATAAAGAGGTTCCTATTCCAAAATTAAAAAATTCTATATTTTGGGATTTGTACGTTCTAACAACTTTGTTATTTTTTCTATCAATTTCATATGGATTGTTAATTTTCATTACCTCCGAAAACACATAAACACTTAGCCAATAATTATCGTTAATTTTGTGCTTTTCCTCTATTTTTATAGCGTAAGATCTGCTGTTTTTTAAAGCTTTTAGTCCGCTTAATCGCATTTGCCAATCAAATCCATTTGTATTGTTGTATCCCCAGTCATGCTGAGAGCTTTCAATAAGTAGTGGTAAAAATGCTACAATTTCAAGTCCTATTGTGTTGACATTGGATAATTCAAGCTCGTAGTTTAGTCCTATATTTAAACCTTTGGCTAGCATTTTTGCTGTTTGAGTATTTTTGTCTAAATAGTAAGTATTAGCGGGTATATCGTTGTGACCTAAGGTAAGCTGATATCCATTTGTTGGATATAGATTTAATTTTTTTTGCTCGAGACCAAAAATAAAAAAAGACTTTAATTTTGGATTGAATTGGTAATCAAGTTTTTTAAAAACCAAGGCTTGTATTTTAGTGTAGTTTCCACTCATTGAATCGGACTGACTAAATATTCCGCCATGGTTTTGAATGTCATCGTCCATCATGCTACCGCCTTTTAGGTTTTGTCTTGAAAATCTAAAGGCAAATTTATATTTTTGGTTTAGATTTTGTGTAAGCTCGATATTAGCTCCTGAACCTCTAGAGTCTGCCCATCTTAATACCGAGTCAGCAGCTGTAAGCATGTTGTAATTAAGATTTGAAAACTCTAAGCCTATTTTAACCTCGGTACAATTATTGTCAGTATTTTGTGTGGAAGGCTTGTTAAAGTGAAAAACACATTTTGTTTGATTTTGCTCTTTATTGACTTGTTTGTTGACATTTTTAGAATCTGTTTGCTGAGTAGCAAAGGACTGGTTAAAATGCAGATTTATTAGTATTATTAATAAAAATTTAAAAAAACAGATTTTTTTCATAAACACTCACCAAGCTAATTATTAAAAAGCTATCCTATATGTTGTAATGTTAAATGCAAGAGTATTTTTGTTCTACCGCTCCATCTTTAAGCCAAAATGAAGATGTTATAGTGTGAAAGATTAAATCATGTGAGTTATTTTGTCTTGCCTTAAGTTTTGCAATATCTATTTTATGCTTGTTTGCAAATCCTGCTGAAAACCAAAGTATCATAGGCACTTTTTTTTGGTAATCTGGGGCAAGGCTATAAGGCGTGCCGTGTAAATAAAATCCATCTTCACCTAGTGATTCTCCATGGTCTGATGTGTATATCATTAAAACATCTCTATTTTTAATTTGTTTTAATTTTGCAATTAAAGAGTGCAAAATAAAATCTGTGTATAAAATTGTGTTGTCATATCCATTAATTAAATCTTGTTTTGAGCACTTTTGTATTTCAACACTATTGCAAACTGGGGTAAATTTTTCAAACTCTTTTGGGTATTTAAGGTTGTAAGATGGCCCGTGGCTACCAGCTTGATGCAAAACAACAAAAATATTTTGCGAGCTTTGGTATTTTGCGATATCTAATTCGAGCCCCTCAAGCAACACTTCGTCGTAATTAATATTTTGCCTTACGGTATATTCTTTTTGTATATCCTTTATCTCTTTGTATAGGCTTGTTTGTATACTTGGGTGTCCCCAGTTGTTGCTTCGCCAAATTACGCTTACACCATGTTTTAATAGGTAGTTTGGCAAAGGTTCAAAATCTGTACGATGTGAAGATCGGGAACTTAGATTGCTAAGCATACATTCTATGGAGCCAGTTGTGTAAGTTGTGCAGGAGCTTGGATTTTGAAGGGCAACAACCCCATCCTTTGAGAGCAGGGGGTTTGTATTTTGACTGTAACCATAGAGTGAAAAGTTTTGCATTCTTGCCGATTCGCCAATAACTAATACCACCAAGGTTTTATTTTTACCACCAGTAAATGTTGCAAGTTCAAGCTCCTTGTAAATCTTTGGCTTTTGGTGAAGCATCTTGTAGCCTCTTACTGAGTTTATTATGTAGCTAAAAGGCATTTCGAGTCCGCCTAGATGTTTTGCATGTTTGTCAAACCAGAGCCAATTTTTGGAATTTGCAAAGCCTGTGACAATTGTAAGTATTAAGTATATTACTAAGCTAAGGATTTTTTTTGCAAAGCTACTTTTGGTAATTTTTATTTTTGCAAGTAAGTAACTTGGAACAATGCCGTAAAGCAATATGTAATATATTAAGCTAAAGCCTACAAGCTGCGATGCCTCGCTGTATTTTGTGTTAAAAACATTGCTAAACATTGCCTTGTCAAGAATTGTTGCAAATGTGTTGACAAAATAAATTGCAATAGAGTTTGCAAGGCAAATAAAGATTAGTATTGATTTTAAAATTTTTGTATGCTTATAAAAAATTATGCAAAGTAAATTTGAAAAAAAAGCTATAACTAAAAATTGTAAAACCAAAACTTGCGATAAAATTACAATCTTGGCTGTAGATGTATTTTTTACTACAAAACTTACTAAAGGCGAAGAGTGTAAAGTGAGACTGATTGCAGCAAAAGCTATCGCAAGGTTAATTTGCGTTAAGCTTAGACTTAATGATACTGAGCTTAATTTTTTTAAAAAGTTTTTAATTACTTGCATCTTATAATGTAATTTACCGCAATATTTTTAGGTCTTACCTCGTTGGTTGCCATCGCTGTCTCGGTTGTGATATCTCCGCTGGTAGTTGCGTCTTGTTCGGATGAAGTGTCTATTGATCCCACTACGGAAGGTGCTGTAACACTAACAGTGATGCCAGTAATATTTGTAACGGCTGGCCAGCTTAAGGCACTAAGACCTGCAACAGCTAAGGCTGGCGTGTTACCTGGCAACTGGAAGAGCCTGCTAGTTCCAGTAGGTGCAGTTGTAGTTGTAGAGATAAGGATTGCATTTGTACTCGTCCCAGAGAGTAAAACATTTCCAGTTGCAGGTGGAGTTATGGTTGTTGTTGCAGTTCCTTTTAGGGTTGCTTTTACTGCTGCAAGGGAGTGGGCGTGGGCTATAATAGCTTCATCTTGTATACTGCCTATTGCATTTGATGTGGTTGTTTTTGTAACACTTGTTTTGGCGACTGAATCTAGTGGATTGTATCTTGAGGTTGAATACTCTGGATCCATGCCTCTTCCTTTGTCAAGACCTCTTAAAAAAAGACCTCTCAAGTCTGGTGCGGTAGATGTAAGTCCGCAGTATGTTTGTAAATTCTTATCACACGTATCAGTTGTCGTCAAGTTTTTTCCGTCGCAAAGCTTCCATCCATCTGGTATCGTTTCTGAATACAGAGCTACTATTGTACAAAGAGGCATGCCAGGATATAATGTTGCATCTAGTTGGTTAGATGCTTTTAAAGGACTTGTTATAACAAGTGATACTCCAAAGCTTGGATCTTGAGTTGCAATTCCTATGTCCTTTAATAGGATATGAAACTTACTGCTATCGATAATTTTGATAACTGGCGTGCTTACAGTGTTTACATCCTTAGCATCGTTCGATTTTAATGTAGCCTGAACCCTGTAGTCGGTTCCGCCTAGGTTATCGACTAAAACTTCTATAGCTGTTGCTCCTGTGACATCTAATGTTTTGATAGCAGCGAGTATTGGTCCAGTTGAAGTAACTGCACCACTTGCGGTACCAACATCGCCAAAGGTAATAGTTCCGTAAATAACATCTTTATTATAATACCCACATTCTTGAGGTTTGAAGTTTATCCAGTCTCCGCTTGACGAGCAAGTTGCAGTGGGTGTTTGAAGTAAAGCTGTACCGTTTGGACAACTTAATGCACTAGCAGTTATTGTTGTATTTGCCGAAGTTTTTGGAAAGGTAAAAGAGTTTATATCCGTAAAGCTTGAGTTGTTACCTTTTATATCTTGACATTCTACATACCCGTAGTCTTGCAATAGGCTTAATATAGATTTAAACGATCCATATTGCAGAACATCATCTCCAGTGATATCGTTTTTTGAAAACAAGGTAAAGGAGCTTGTGTAAGACGCCATTCCGGCGGTAACAGAGGCATTTATGTTGGTTGTTTTAAGTCTGGAGCCGTTTTCAAGATAGGCACCAACCCCATCCTTGCCATAACTATTAATGATAAAAAATACATCGCTTGCAATTAATGTACCGCCCGATGAATTTAGTGTAATTTGTTTGTCAGCAGATAGTTGCTCCTTTCCATCATATGCAATGATTGTTTTTTCTGCTCTATCTTTATAAAAACGCACATTTCCTGATGTTGTTAAAAAGCTTGGAACGGCATAAGCAAATTTACGACCGTAACCATCAAGTATAAAATCTCTACTAAGTCCAAGAGCGTCAACTGGTAGCGAACCTATAACGGTTCCTTTAATTGAAGAACAAGAAGATTGCGAGCTGCCATAGTTTGGGTTATTTGGATTGAGAGTTGGATCGGCTGGGCAGGGTAGAGCTTTATTCATTAAAAAATATGAAACCAAAGACTCCTTAATGACGGCTATCGATTTGTTTGTCTTTTCTATCTTTGCCCTCTCTAAAAAGCCAGTTGTAATAGATATAAGAGGGAATGTTACTATGCCAACAAGTACAATTGCAATTGCAACTTCAATTAACGAAAAGGCTTTTAATTTTACTGATGTGTAATAATATGTTTTCTTTGTGATATTTTTAATCAACTTGCTCAGCGATATATGTTTTACAAGCATTTTTGAACAAAATATTATTTTTTGACTACTAGGTAATATTGTTAATTTTTATAATAAATATGAAAAATACAATGGAGGGATTGTAATACTTATTATAAATACAATTATAAATAGCTCGCTGATTTTGTAATGCAATGTAAATGAAAAACGATTGCATTATTTATTATATTATTACCAGCTCCAAAGTTTGACTTCGCAAAAATAATCTAAAGTAATATTTCTATTTTGCAAGTTTTTAAAGCTTATTTTTTATCATTTTAGTATTTTCTTTAAATATTCCAGTGGTAATCTGAAGAGAGGAATAAAGTCCAAGAGCCTCAAGAATAGATGCTAAGTTGTTGATACTTATCCTGCTTTTATTTTCTTCGTATTTTTTGATTTGTTGATATGAAATTTTTGTCGCATTTTGAATATCCATTAAAGTCATAAGCTTAATTAATCTCATTGACTTTAAAAAAGATCCAATCTTTGCATTATCAAGCTCCAGAGTAACATTAAAATTACCATCGTTATCACCATTGCTTTGCAACAATACATTTAATAAGTTGTTACTACTACCTCTTAAATTCTTACTTTTTTTTATTTGCATACGCAAAATACTCAAATTAAATGATAAATTATAAACAAAATACAAAATAATTTTATACTAGGTTGTAAAAATCATTTTGTTATAATATAAATATAATCTTTTATTTTTTCAAAATGCAAATTTATTTTATAAATATTGTAAAAAAATTGTTATTATTAGCGTAATTGTAAGGTTTGTGGACTTTAGTTGTACAAATAAATCTATTTTTATATAAAGTACAACTTAAACGAGTATATTTTATTGAATACTGACAATTAACCAGCATTATTGCTGCATATCTGTAGTTTTGATAAACTTAATTGTTAGCCGCATTGGAAGATGTTGCATTTGATTCTGAATTTTGTGGCTTTGGAGTCTGTCTTTTTGGAGTATAAGGTTTTTGTTTTGGAATTGGTATTGGTTTTTGAAGTTTCCTTGTAAAAAATTTATCTTTAAAGTATCTAATTTTTTTACATCTTATTGGTGGTGATGCCTCGATAAGAATAATTTGATCTGTTTTTGGCAATCCTATAACCTCCTGCGGTAAAAGCAGAGCTCTTTGGGTATGAGACATGTGGACTGATCTACTACCAGGGTTCAGATCTAAAAACTTTGGCTTGTTCATTGATTCTGAGACGGCTGTTTTGTTACCAACAAGCTCGGATATTAACTTTGCCGTCTCAATGTTATTGGCTGCAAATGTTATACGGTAGGTAGAGTTTGATAAAAATGAGTTCATACCAGAGTCTTCGTATGTACCCTTTAATTGCTGAGTATCTTGTACGATTAAAAAAAGTTTAACATGGTAACCACGAAAATAAGCGATACCAGATAAAAATTGTTCAAGCTTTCCAACGGTAGGAAACTCATCCATCATAAACATAACGCCATATGGTTCATCTTTTTGTGGAATTTTAGATGCTAAAAAAGCTGTCGCCTGCTGGTAAAACATTGACATTAGAGGTCTTAGTCTTTCAATGTTATCGGGAGTTAGTCCTACATAAACGGTTGTCAAATCTTTTTTAAACTGCCTTATGTCAAAGTCGCTTCGTGATGTTGTTTTATCGATAAGTGGGTTTGACCAAAGCTCAAGTCCAGAGTTTGCAGTAGATATTACACCAGATCTTTCCTTTTCAGCTTTTTGTAAAAAAGCAGAAAGATTCATATATCCAACTGGGTGAATCTTGTCACCAAGAGTATCAAGTGCAACGGCTAGGGTTTGAGTTACATCGTCACTTCTTAGTGTTCTAACAACCTCTCCAAAGGTTGTGGGCTTTGTTTCGTCGGCTATTAAAAACAAAATAACCCCAACTGTCATGCTTCGAGCTTCGTTTTCCCAAAATTCTTGCTTTGGCATAACAATTTTTACAATTTTTTGAACATCATCTACCATTTTACCAGATTGAGTTGCTATCCAGTCAAGTGGATTGTAACAATGGGAGTATCCTTCTGGATCAGCAGGAGCCCAAGTGTAACACTTTTGCTTTAAAACATTAAATCTATATCCGCTTGTAAGTTCGTAGTTTTCAAGTTTAATATCATGAACAAGTACGCTCTCTTTCCAAAATAATAGATTTGGTATTACAAAGCCAACACCCTTACCAGATCCAGTTGGAGCAAAGAGTAGTACATGCTGGTAGTCTTTTATAATAAAATATTTAGAAGGCTTGTATTCGCCAAGAAGCATTCCATCCTTAGCAAAGAGACCGATTTTTTTAATCTCAGAATAACTTGCCCAATGGGCATCCCCGTGTAAAGCCTCCCCTGGCTTATAAGGTACAAACTCTTTAATGCTTTGCCATTTAGTTTTTATGTACAGCATTAATAAAATTGTAGGCGATATTGTTAATGCAAAAAGCTTTATAACAAAAAAGTGATGATAAGAGTAATTTATTGTACTTTTGTATTTTAACCAAAAAGACCAGTAGTAAAGAGTTCTTTCGATAGCTAGTTTAGCATATAATTTAGGGTCGTAATGCAGGATGCTGATAACTCTATCGACGGATTCGACAACTGCAATAATTGATAGAAGGTTTGCAAAATAGAAAAATCCTAGGATTATTCCATAAAAAATACTTAATACAACCAAGTTTTTAAAGTATCTTAAAACCTTGTCTTGCTCTGGTGCTCCTCCTGCCATAATAAAAATAGATAAGATCTGGTAGATCAAAAATGCTTCAGCCTTATAAAACTTTGATTTGTTTTTTAAAAAAAACTTTAACTTTATACTAGGTTAAATCAATCATTTTTTTTATCAATCATTTTTTTAAAATAGTTAAATTTTATACCGCTGGCGATTTGGTTTCCCCAGGGCATTGCAATACTGCAACACTTGGCTCCCAGCTGCCGTCTCTGCAGGTAATATCAGAGTATTGTCTACCATCGGAATCAAGTTTAATTGCTGTTACTATATTGGTTCCATTTGTATTGAAAACATTATATTGACTTGTGTCAACACTCGTTGTGTCGGTAACTATCCTTGTTGGGGTTGCATTTGATGTAACTGATGTAGAGTCGCTATAAAGTCCAACATTTTGACCGTCGACATTTGCAGTACTGGAAGCTTGAGACCGTAAAATACTATCGTCACATGTCAGTCTTATTGTTGTTCCTGTTTTGATATATTTGTCAGTTATATCGTAAGAGTCAAGTAGTCCTGTTGTTATAGCTGAATCTATATCACTTTTTTTGCAAGATTTATATTCAGCACTGCATCTGGGAAAACTTTTAAAATAAACCTCTGATTCTGCATTATTCATGTCGGCATTAATAATGTTTGCCTCTGGTAAATTGGGGTCATTAATTTTAAAATAAGAAAGTAATTCACAAGTTGTTTTTGAGTCGTCGTAGCATACTGTAGCATATACACATTTAAGGTTGTAAGTGTCAGATCCTATCTCTTTAATTCCGCCTTGGTTACACTTTACTTTTACGGAAGAGTCAACCGTGGCAACTTTTGAACCACTGGCAAGAGTAACAACATTGTCGTTTAAAATAGTAATACTTTCACCTAGGTTGCTCATAAAAGTTTGTAAACTGTCGATGCTGCAAATTGGCGTGCAGTTTTTAACATTGGTAAAAACTCCGTTATCGCAGGTAACGGCGTAAGATCCAATTGGTACAACTGCTTTGGGGTCCGCATCTTCTGTGGGATCTGGGTTTTTTGCAAGCATTGAGGCAAAATATCCAACATTGCATGTTACAGCAATTTGTGCTCCATTTGCTACGGTGATTGGATTTGTAATTGTAGTGTTGTTGAATTTTAAAGTTGCATTTGCAATATTTAGGTAGTCAGTATTGCAATTAAAGTTTTTACGCCCACCGTATATTGGCTTAGCTGGAGGGATGTTGCATGAGTGCAGTGTTTTTTTGTTCCATGTTCCATTTATGCAAAGTACTTTAAAAATCTTATTTCCTTCTGGGTTAATATATTCGGTACCATTTACTATGCTACAGGCAACTTGAATATCATAATTATCAAGTGTTGCACCTATTGTTATGTGGCTTGCATTTGGAATTATAAGAGCTGCATTTTTACAAGACGCAAAGCTCTCTAAAAAAAAGATTAGAGTACTTAATGTCGTTAAAAAAAATACAATTCCTTTTGTAAACATTTTATTAATTTATATAGATTCTAGAAAATCTTTTCTTATACTTCTTTTTTGACTGTCGTTATCAAAAATGACTTCGTAAAACAGTCCATCGATTTTTTGCACCTTACCGGTTCCAAATATTTTATGACTTACTGGGGTGCCTATACTGAGATTTTTTGCAAAACCTTGGTTAAGTCTAACGGCTCTTTTTGGATTTGGACTGTAGCCAGAATTTTTAGATTTTGGCTTAGTAGTATCGTCTTCTTCGTAGCTTGATTTGGATTTTTTTTGATTAAAAAGAGGTGAGAACTCTTGTTTTAAAAATTCAAAAGAATCAGTTTGAACGGCGGTAATTTCATCTATAAACCTAGATCTTGTTGTTGGTACAAGGGAGCCTGCAAAAAACCTGTGTTTTGAAAAAGTTAAATACAAATACCTCATTGCCCTAGTAACAGCAACATAACCAAGTCTTCTTTCCTCTTCTACATCACCTGTTTTTGATTCATCTATTGCTCTTTGATTTGGAAAAATTCCATCTTCCAAAAATGGTACAAAAACTGCTTCAAATTCTAGACCCTTTGAGGCATGGATTGTCATTATAGAGAGAGATTCTTTTGTCTCCTGCCCGTTTTTTGACAGACCTGTTTCGTCGCTCGAAAGACTTGAGTACTCTAGGAAGTCACCTATAGATCTAAAGTCAGATAGCAATCTTGAAAGCTCTCTTAGGTTTTCGCTTTTCGCTTCAAACTCTCTTGTGTCTTCACTTTCAGAGCGTAAAAATTCCTCGTAAGATATGTCACTCATTATCTCTTCGGCGACAAAATCAAGTCTTAAATTTTCGGTATTAATGATACTTTGCCATCTTTGAAGCTTTATATAAAAATCATTTATTGCCTCCCTCGCCTTTGACACTAGCCTTAAGTTAAGATTGGTTCCAGAGAAAAATCCATCTTCAGAAATGATTTTTAAAGTTTCGGTAATGCCTAAGTTGTTTTGGGTTGCAAAGGATTCTATTTTATCTAAACTTGCATCGCCTATGCCTCTTTTAGGGTTTGACATTGCTCTTTTAAATGATATAAAGTCCATGTCATTACCTAGTATTCTAAGATAGGATATGACATCCTTCACCTCTTTTCTTTCATAGAACCTCAGTCCACCAATAATTTTATAAGCTATATTAGACTTAATTAAACTTTCCTCAAGATACCTTGAAAGAGCAGAGGATCTTAATAATATAGCAATTTGCGATAGCGGTACTCCATTGATTTGGTTGATGTGCATTATTTGATTGATTATGAAGGTAACTTCATTTCTTTCGTCAATGTGTTGACGGATTACAACCGGCTTGTCATGTTTTTTAGTTGAAACTAAATTTTTACCAAGCCTGTTAGAATTGTTGTTAATAAGAGAGTTTGCAACATTTAATATGCTTGGTGTTGAACGATAATTGTCCTCAAGTCTAATAGTTTTCGCACCCTTAAATTCTTTTGAAAACCTTAAAATGTTTTCAATGTCCGCACCACGCCATCCGTATATAGATTGATCGTCGTCACCAACAACGCAAATATTTGAGTTTGAGCCAGTTAAAAGTTTGATTAATTTATACTGTATTGTGTTGGTATCTTGATATTCATCAACCATTATGTACTTGTATTTACTTTGGTAATATTCAAGGATATTTTTATTGTCTTGAAGCATTCTTACTGTTCTGAGTAAAAGATCGTCGAAGTCAAAGGCATTAAGGGCTTTTAACTTTTTGTTATACTCGCTTAATAATATATTTAAAGATATGCCACGCATGGCTTCTGGAACGAATTTTGCTTTTTCAAAATCGTCTAAATCAGCATCCTTTGCCTTTGATATAATGGATGATAAGTTTTTTACCGAGTATGTCTTTGTGCAAATCCCAATCTCTTTTGCTATTGCCTTTAGAATATCTTTTTGATCTTGAGCGTCTATTACAACAAAATTTTTCTCAACCCCTATCGCAGAGTGATTAAATCTGAGCATTTTTAAACAGATGGAGTGAAAAGTGCCTATGTTGACATCCTGACCATTTTTGACAACCTTTATGATTCTTTCGCGCATTTCGTTTGCGGCCTTGTTTGTAAAGGTTACGGCAAGCACTTGAGATGGGCTTGCAAAGCCTGAAGCTATAATGTAGGCTATTTTTTTTGTTATTGTGTTTGTTTTTCCAGTTCCCGCTCCTGCAAGAATTAACAATGGGCTATTGTTTGTTAGTACAGCTTCCCTTTGTCTTTTATTAAGAGATGATATTATATTCTCTGTTAAGTCTAAATCTTTTACTTCAAGTTCGAGTTCCATTTTTTATCAAAACAATTTTAAAATACATTAACAATTAACAAGTGCCTTGATAATTTTATCGAAGCCCATGGAATTGGATGCTTTTAATAAAATGTAATCATAGTCTTTTTTAAAGCCAACTAGCTTAGCATTATGTAAGTGTTGTTTTAAAAAGCAACTAAGATTTGCATAATAATATATATCTATTTTGCTATCTAAAGTTGTAATTTGCAAGAATTTATTATATAAAAATATCATTTCCTTGCCAATCATAACAACATTATTAATATTTTCCATTTGCAGTATATCAAAAATTGCCTCATGTTTTTGCCGTGAAACCGTTCCAAGTTCAAGCATATCACCAATAATAGCAAGCTTGCTACCATTTTTACTTGCAAGATTTTTAATGGCATTAGTTAAAGATTCCAAGCTACAATTATACACTTCGTCTATTATGGTTACTTGTTTAGTTTTTATCTCTCTTCCCCTGCCTATCATGTCATCTGAATTAAAAAATTCATCCAGATTGGCGTTGTGTAAAAAACTAAGAGATACTCCACAACTTTCAATGGCTTTTGAAGCTAAGGATAGATTTATCAAGTATTCCTTAGTTAAAAATTTATTTATTATAAATTTATACTTATTGTAAAGTGTAAATGTTAATGTGTCCTTCTTATATTCGTAGTCTGTTATATCATTAATTGTTGCAATGCTTGTTGGTTTTTTAACAGCTAATGCCTCCTCAAGTAAAACATTTATGCATCTTGACTCTTTGTTTAACACTGTTACGCTACTATGTTTTATGCACTCGCCCTTTGCTTTTGCTATTTGCTCTATATTTGTAAAATTTACAAAATGAACCTCAGCTATGCTTGTAATAACTGCAACATCTGGCTTTAATATCCTTGCTAAATGTTCTATTTCGCCAGAGTGGTCCATTCCTATTTCGCAAACAAGGTATTTAATATCATTTTCGCAGTTAAATAGCGTTAGCGGAACCCCTATGTGATTGTTGTAATTTTTATAAGTTTTATAAATCTGTTCCTCTTTTATTCCCGATTTGTTCAACAAAAAGTAAATTAAATTTTTTACCGTCGTTTTGCCAAAGCTGCCAGTAACACTGATAATTTTTGCATTGTTTTGTTTAAGGTAGTTCGCTTTTTGTTTTGCAATTTCAGTTATGGATTCAAGGGTATCTTGAGATTCTGTATAAATTAATTTTGGTTCAAGCTTTGTAATTAAATCTTTATCAGTCGTTAAGTCTGTTAAATTAAAGTCATTTTTTACAATGCAATACTTAGCCCCTTTTTCAAAGGCATTAAGTACAAAATCGTGTCCATCCCTTAAGCCTTTTAGTGCAATAAAAATATCACCTTCAAAGCCAAGAGTTCTGGTATCTATGCAAAATTTATAACCTTTTGATCGAAGGTTTAAAAGAGCTTTTAAATTAAAATTATTTTTCATGTTATAATTTTTTGTGGTCATTTAACAAATCCTTCATAAATGCTATGGATGATATTAAACTTTGTTTTTTAAACCTTTCAAACATTGATTCAAAATACATAAAGGATTCCATTTTATACTCGTTAAGAGGATCTTTTTGAGCGTAAGATCTAAGGTTTATTCCGTTTCTTAGTGAGTCAATTGAGTGTAGGTGCTCCTTCCAGCCTAAGTCCAGATGGTGAAGTAATACAAAGTTTAAGCCAGTTAAAGCCTCAAGAACTTTAAGAACTTTAGTTTTTTGCTCATCAGTACCTTCAACCTGAACTTGCAAACCTTTAAAGAGGGCATCTTTTGTTTGGGATTCAAACCTTCTAAATCCTTCAATATTACCGCAAAACTCCTTAAAGTCATCAATTATAGAAAGTAATCTTTGCTCGGTTAAGGCAAAAAAATCAGTTGCGGAAAGTAATTTAAATTTATCTAATTCGCTTTCGTTATAAATATGCAATATAGGGACAAATGTTACGCAGCTTTTTATATAAGTGTCGTAAGAAGCTCCTTGGCTTGTAAGTAATTGCATTTGTACTCTTACGGCTTCTATTTGCTCCTTGCAATATGTTTCAATTGTTGTAATTGATTGAGTTGAATCCTTTAAAAATGCCGACCTTAGGGAATAAAAAATATTTCTTTGCTCATTAATTATATCGTCATATTTAAGTAAGTTTTTACGGATTTCAAAGTTATGATTTTCAACTTTAGCCTGAGCTCTTTTGATAACCACATTTAACATTGAGTGATTAATTACCTCATCTTTTTTAAGCCCAAGTTTTGATAGTAGTCCTTTGATAAAATCGCCGCCGAAAATTCTTAATAAATCATCTTCAAGTGATAGATAAAATTGTGATTGACCAACATCACCCTGTCTTCCAGCTCTACCTCTTAACTGATCGTCAATTCTTCTTGATTCATGTCTCTCAGAGCCAATTATAAAGAGTCCACCAAGTGATTTAACTTTTTCACACTCTTCTTTTTGACTAAGAAGAAGTTTTTCAGCCTCCTCTACTTTATCAAGTTCTTTTAATTCGTTAATTGTAGACTCAATGCTGCCACCAAGAACTATATCTGTACCACGGCCAGCCATGTTTGTAGCTATTGTTACAGCTTGATATCTGCCCGCTTGAGAGATAATTTCAGCCTCCTTTTCGTGATGCTTGGCATTAAGAACAACATGTTTTATTTTAGCCTCGGTAAAGGCTTTTGAGAGCTTTTCGGACTTTGCAATACTTACTGTACCAACTAAAACTGGCTGACCTTTTTCGTGCAATTCTTTTACTTTTTTTGCAATTGCATTAAATTTTTCATCCTCACTTGCAAAAACAAGATCGTCATTGTCAATTCTTTGCAAAGCTTTATTGGTAGGAATCGACACAACATCAAGCCTGTAGATTGATATAAACTCATCCTCCTCTGTTTTTGCAGTTCCCGTCATTCCCGAAAGTTTTGAGTAAAGTCTAAAAAGATTTTGAAAACTCACCGATGCCAAAGTTTGACTTTCCTGTTGAATTGAACAGTTATGCTTTGCCTCAATTGCTTGATGTAAGCCATCTGAGTACCTTCTACCATCCATTATTCTGCCAGTAAATTCGTCAACGATAAGAACTTTATCGTCTTTAATAAGGTAATCAACATTTTCTTTAAAAAGTTTATTTGCTTTGAGTGACTGCTCGATGCAGTTTGTCATCTTGCTTGCCTTGTGTAAAAACTCTGGATCCGTGTCGTAGCTAAGGTCGTGATTAGTTACCCCACCGTATATAAACTCCTTTTCGTTTGTGAGTTTGTGTTTTTTTAACTCCGCCTCTACAGCATCATAACCTTTTTCGGTAAGGTGAATTCTTTTTGATTTTTCATCAATTTCATAACAATTGTCTTCTAAGGATTTAACAATTTTATCGCATATTTTATAAAGGTTAAGTGCAACATCAACTGGACCAGATATAATTAAAGGTGTTCTTGCCTCGTCTATCAATATTGAATCCACTTCATCTACAATTGCAAAGTCAAAACCTCTACGAATAAGAGCGGTTTCATGATTTTTCATGTTGTCCCTAAGGTAGTCAAATCCTATTTCGTTGTTTGTGGCGTAGACTATGTCTTTTATGTATATGGTGTCTCTGTCTTCAAGAGGAACTTCTGAGTTTATGAAGCCAAGACTTAAACCTAAAAATTCATAAAGCCTCCCCATCCAAGCATTATCTCTTTTTACAAGGTAGTCGTTTGCTGTTACAACATGAACTGAGTTTTGGCAAATTGCATTTAATACCGCAGGCAGGGTTGCGACTAGAGTTTTACCTTCTCCAGTTTTCATTTCAGCAATTCTACCATCGTTTAATACAAGTCCGCCAATTATCTGAACATCAAAATGCCTCATGTTTAATACTCTTTTTGATGCCTCTCTTGTTATTGCAAAACAATTAGTTATTATTTCATGATCTTTTGTTGGATCTTTTTTGATGATTTCCGTTTTAATTTGAATTGCCTTTTGCTTAAAACGAAACAATTCTGATTTTAATTCTTCGTCTGTTAAGCTTTGATATCTTGCTTCAAGAGTATTAATTTTTGCAAGAAGAACTTTGTAACCATTAAGTAATCTTTCGTTTCTAGGTTTAAAAAGATTTAGTTTTGACAATATAGACACACTTTAAAAAACAAACACAAATAAAACTTATTCTATAATTGTTGAATAGTTGACTATTCTTGAGGCTCCAAGGCTTCGTGAGGCAACTACTGATACATGTTCAGCCTCATTTTTGTTAAAAGAATTACCTATGATGTAGACCGAACCATTGAATGTTTCAATAGAATAGTTGAAAGATTTAATATTTTTTGACATCATAAGTCGCAATTTTACCTCGGCAGTAACGATTGCATCCCTCGCGAAAGTTGCTAAAGACCTAGGCCAAGAGGCTGAGGAGTTGACAACTATTTCATCGTAGATTTTCTTTACTCCTTCGACCTTTTCTGCACTTGCGAGCAAGAACAATCTGGCTTCATTTGTTTTCACTCTTCCCATTAGATATACATTTTTATTGTGTACATCTATTTCCACGGACATCATAGTCATAGTATAATCACTTGCAATAATGTTATCTTTAATTTTTAATAGAATTTTGAAATCTTGCTTTGTTTCACTAAGTTTTTTATCTCTTGCTACTAAATAAGAAGAGCTTATTGTGCCTATCGCCAAGCCCGTTGTGCATGCTTGAGTTAAAAGTAGTAGGGAGGAGAGTAGAAATATTTTCATACATTTTTATCTAATATTCTGTTTATAATTTCGGTTGTACTATCAAGCTTGGTACCTAAAATTTCAATTCTATCAACATATTTTGCACCTGGTAAGTCCTGAGGGTTTGCTATGTAATCTATGCCCTTTGCCAATACATTTGGTCTTAAAAATTTAATGATTTCTTCAGGAGTGTCTTCTTCAAAAATTACCACAAAGTCAACAAACTCAAGGCCAGCAAGAACACTAGCTCTTGTGAGCTCATTATTGACAGGTCTAGTTTGACCTTTTAGTCTTTTAACTGAAGCATCGGAGTTTAATCCAACGATTAGTAAGTCACCACAATTTTTTGCTCTTGAGATTACATCAAGATGACCAGTGTGAATAATGTCAAAACATCCATTTGTAAAAACCCAAGATTTATTTCTATCACCTTCCATGACATCAATCATCTCTTGCTTTGTTTTAATTTTTTGAACAAATTGAGTTGCGTTAGTATTTTTGTATTGATTACCGCCAAAACGATTTTTTATCTCTTCAATTGAAACTACCGACGTACCAACAACTTCAACAACTATCGATGCAGCCATGTTTGCAAGAATACATGACTCTTCTTGGTTAAGCTGAGAAACTTTTGCTAAGCAAAAGGCTGCAACCACAGTGTCTCCTGCACCTGTTACATCTATGATATTTCCACCAAGGGCACTTTCTATAGCAAGTTTATTGTTTTTATCAAGATAAGCTATACCTCTTTCGGAAAGTGTTATTACAGGCTCAGCCACTTTACATTCAAAGTGCAGTTTTAATAAGGCAGATTCAATATCTTTATCATTTTTTATTGCAAAAATAGAATTGTTAGCCTCTTTTAAATTTGGTGTAATTGTAGTCACTCCAGAGTATTTTGTAAAATCTTTTACTCTTGGATCGCAAATAATTGGCTTATTTCTTTTAATTGCCTCTTCGATTATAAATCTTGTAAAATTGTACTCTAAAACACCTCTATCATAATCGGATATTACAACAATATCAACTACATCGATCATTGCTAAATAATCATTTTTAAGGGTTTCCATAAATCCAGAATCCTCGTTGGTATGACTTTCGTAGTCAAATCTTGCAATTTGATGCTTATCAACCATTAATCTATTTTTTTTTGATGTAATTTTTGTACCAGATACCCTAATCCTTGCATCAACCGCTAAGTTACTAAGGGATTCTAAAATTTTTTCACCACCATCATCATTGCCAACAATGCTGATTACTTTTACATCAAAACCTAAGGCTTTTAAATTTTTTACTACATTTCCAGCTCCTCCAATCTCTTCTTTATTGTAAGATACATCTACAACCGGAATCGGTGCCTCCGATGACATCCTGTTTATTTTACCATAAATATAAGAGTCGATAACAATATCGCCAACTACAAGGCATCTTTTAGAGTGATGCTGGTTTATTTTCTTTAAAAAGTTAAACATAAAATTTTAATTAAAGGACTGAACAAATCATATTAAATCTATTTTGATATAAAAGAATAGTCAATACTAAACTATTCTTGTTTTAAAATAAAATCAAAAAACCAACTGCAGATATTAATATTCCAGCATAAATAAATTTATCAAAAGCATGTTGTGGAATTTTTTTGTGGATTAAGTATCCAAGCCATAATGCAAAAATAACTGGAATTATTATGAACCAATACTTTATAAAATAATTCCATTCTATAATATTACTTGAAACCATCTGTATATATCTGTAGATGTTTGCCAATAAAAACAAGACTGCAAGATTTGCTCTTAATATTGTTTTGTCGCTAATAACCGACTTTAATCCTACTACAAAAAATGGACCTCCTATACCAAGAACCCCTTGAATAAATCCACCCACTGTAAGTATTGCCTTTGAGGCTGAGGCTGGCAAGCTTAGCTCTTTAAACAGCAAGGCTCTAAGGCTTATAAGTATTAAAGTAATGCTATAAATTTTAATCAAAATACCAGAGGGTATGTACTTAAAGCAAAGTGTACCAACCGCAACACCACACATAATAAATGGTATTGAGCTAAATATAAGTTTTATCTTAATGTGTTTAAGGCTTGTAACTAGTATAATTAATGTTGAAATTGTTCCAACATACATCGCAACAACCACCAGATCTTTTATGTCGTAAAAAAATGCTAAAATCGAATAGGAGACTATTCCACCTCCAAAGCCAAAAATGCTTTCAAATAAAAACCCTATTGAAAATACGATAGATAGCAAAAGATGCGACATGGTTTTATTAAATAACAAAATTATCAACATAAAAAGTAATTCCCATTGCAACAAGAGGCTGAGAACTATATTTATTGTCTATCTTGTATATTCCGCCCTTTGCAATTTCAGTTCCTGTTTTTGCACAGAATATCGAAAAACTTACAAGGTAATATTTGCTTGGTAAAAAAGACTGCGAAACATTGAATGTGATGTTGTCAAAATTCTTTTTAACAGACTTGGTCAATTGGTCAAAAAGATATTTATCTGTTCTATCTTGAGTTACCAATGGATTTATTACATTATTTAAAACAAAATCAAAATCGTTATTGAAAGATAATTTGAGTAATTGTATAATTGATCTTGGTAATTTTTGCTTGAGATTTGCGTTGTTAAAATCCATAATTTCAATTGCTCTAAAATCCTCTTGAGTTAATTGATAACTTGTTGCAATATCATTCAACAAAGAAGACTGGATTTCCAAGATCGAACCATATTTAGTTTTTGGTATTAGTTTTTTCGTTAAACTTATTAATTCTTCAAACTGATTTGAAATGTCATTCTGCAAATGTGATATCAATTCAAGGCCACAGCAAAATGTATTTCGAGATTTTTGTTTATAAGGCTTACTTACTTTTACAACATCACCGCAATAGGCAAATTTAATTTGTCTATTTACTTCCTCTGGTGAAAAGTTGGAAACAAGATTTGATATCTGCCAAGTAAAATCGGAGCGAAGGACAAATGTTTCGCCTGAAATGGAATTCGTTACATTGTAATTAAATGACTTACTAGGATTGTTTTCACTTGGCTCCAGTAGCGAAAAGTCGACAAGAGTAAAGCCAATTGATTTTACCGACTCTAAAAATGTGGAAGCAAATCTGTACCTCTCGGATATTAAAACAGAAGACTGCTCCTTAAGATTTTTTAAAAACATATATCAAGCACAATTTAATGATATAGATTTTTAAAGAGTTTTGATCTCTAGTCAACACTTTTAAAGATTATTTAAAAAATTACTATAAAATAAGTACAAAAAAATATTTAAAGTGTTATTTAATAATGCGGATTAGAGTTTGAAAGCCTTTTATCCGCATTATTACAATCATTCTAAATGTTTAATAAAAATTACATGCGTTATTACATGCGTTTAAAAATCTTTTAACTCTCCTGCTCAACTTTGGCATCTTTTTTTATAGGGTTGCTTACTATCACTAGTTCTGCTTTAAGACCTAAAGCCGTAATAACTCTATTAAGGTTGGCAATACTTATTCTACTTTTATTGTCCTCGTACTTTTTAATTTGCTGATACGAAATACCAGTAATTGTTTCAATGTCAACAAGGGTCATTGATTTTATAAGTCTTATAGATTTAAGTAGGCTGCCAACTTTTTTATTATCAAGCATTGCAGTTAGGTATATATTTTGATAGTCCTCATCCTGCGAGTTAGTTTCGTTTTCATCGTTGTTGCACATTTTAATAAGTGTGCTAAGATCATCGCTTTTAAGATTACGAGCATTCATAAAAAACAATTAAAAATTAAAAAAAATAAAACAAAAAATAGGCTTTAAATATAATTTATATTCAATGTTTTGCTTTTTTATTTGTAATTTTTCCTTGACATTTTTATTCGTCATATCAAAATTACACAACATTAGCATTTTTATTAAATAGATTTTAGAATTTTCTACTTAATTATAGATTACATTATTATTTTAAGAAAGAAAGTTCTTTGTGTGCAATTAAAACTTAATATCGTTGCATTCATGGAAACGATTATAAAATATTACTTAAGATATGCAAGATTCAACAAGGGATGTTAACTTATGACATATGATTGCTGTAGTCACGCAATTTCATTAGACTCTGATTTTTAAATACACTAATTCAACACTTTCAGGTAGTCAAGAATCTGTTCGTCTGCAAAAGAAGAGAAAATTATTTTTTACACATTAATTATTTTCAGGAGGTAGGGAGTCTTCGTATGTGCTTTCAACATCTTCTTTAAATGATGGTCTTTGGTTTGAATTTAAATTACTGCCTTCATCAGTTTTTGGTTTGGCATTGTCAAAGTTTTGACCCGACTCCTTAACCGAAGGCTCAGTATCTTCGTTTGGGAGTTTGTTGGTAATGTATTTTGTTATTGATATTACCGTATGTCTGACCCATGCTTTAAATCCACTCAGTCTTTGACTTACAAATGTTGTTGTAAAGTCAAATGTAAATCTTGCAACCCTGTCAAAAAATCCATTTTTATAGCCATAAAACATTGAGTAAGAGCCTGCGTTAAAATGGGAATTGAGCTCAACAGAACAAGTTTCGCATGCCTTGCCTTTTGTAAATAGAGAGTAGTATATGCCTTTTTTAAAGCAAACATATGCCCAGTCAAACTCTATATTCTTAGAATCCTTAGGTAGGTTGTCTTTAATATTAATATAGTCAAGTAATGCTCCGGTTGATTCGTGAAGCTGTACGCAGCCTTTTTTAAGACCCTTAAGTATTTCAAGGTTACCCTGCTGTCCCTTTAGACTTGAAACCTCCATGGAGCCCTTAATTTTAATTTCGCTTGGCTCCTTTTGATTTTTACCACCATCACCAAAAATTTTCGAATAAGATGTAATTAATGTCTTTCCATCTCTTGCAAAAACCGATGAGCTTAAAATACATGCTTCAAAATTTTTCGATTTACATTGATTTGTTAAAAACTCATCATTTATTCTTTCAAGCTCATGCTGCAGGAGGGTTTTATGATAAAAATCATCATTGATAATCATTCCTTTAATTGCTATTATGCAAAATAAACAAAGTATAGCAAGGGTCCAGATGACAAACTTTACCGGAAAGGTAATAAGTAAAAACATTGATAAAGTTCTTTTGACAAAACCCATAAAAAGTTTATTAATAATTTAATCAAATCTATTCTAGCTTATTATTGTAATTTTTTAAAACACATAAGATAAACCTCTTTAGATTCCTTACGGGAAGAGCTTGGTTTAAAGTAGGACACCTTTTCAAAAACAGCTCTCAAAGCCTTAATAAAATCCGCTTCGCCGCTACCCATAAAAAGTTTTACAACCAAATTACCATCTTTTTGTAAAAATCTTTGCGAAAACTCAAATACATCATAGCAAGCCTCAAGGATTCTTAAGTGATCCATGTCGTTATTTCCTGTTGTATTCGGTGCTATGTCCGAAATAATTAAGTCAAAGCTTTGAGATATTGCCTTTACCTGTTCCTTAACCTCGGCTTCCAAAAAATTGCCTTGTACAAAGTGAGTTCCTGCTATCCCTTCCATTTCAAGAATATCAAGTGCTATAATTTTTGCCTGTTTGTTTTGGTTTCTACATATTTGCGTCCATCCACCCGGTGCCGCCCCTAGGTCGAGTATAGATTTTGCATTTTTAATTATGCCGTATTTGCCGTCAATTTCCAAGATTTTAAAGCAGGCACGAGATCTGTAACCAAGCTCCTTTGCTTTTTTTACATAGGGGTCATTCATCTGTCTTTGTAGCCAGCTTTTACTTGATATCGACATTCTTCTTGAAAATATCTTATTTGTTTTTTTAACCCCACGCATGCTTGGGGTTGCATTTTTAGATTCCTCAATGCTATAGCTACTTACAATAAATTTGTCGCTAACTTTTTGCTCGCTCTTTGGTTTAATTTTTTTTGACATCTTATTAAACTTAACTAAACTTAAAACATATTATTATTTTATGTTATAATGTTTTGTAGTCAATCTTATTTGCAAATTAAGCAAGAAATAAAAGAATCGCAAAAAGATATCAATCTTATTGCCGTATCAAAAATGACATCCACAGAGCAAATTTTGCTTGCGATAGGTCAAGGTCAGCTTTGCTTTGGCGAAAATAGAGTCGCCGATGCCTGCGAAAAATTTATACCTTTAAAACTAAGCTATCCAAGCTTAAGGCTGCACCTTATAGGTCACTTACAAAAAAACAAAGTAAAACAAGCGGTTGAAGTTTTTGATGTTATTGAAACGGTAGACTCGCTAGAGCTTGCATCCATGCTTTACAAAGAGGAGCTTAAGCAGGGTAGGGCATTAAAATATTTTGCTCAGGTCAATATAGGGGGCGAGGCACAAAAAACAGGGCTTAACCCAAAAGAGCTTAAAAGCTTTTTGCAAAATTCACCTATTAAAATCTCGGGGCTTATGTGTATTCCGCCGGTTAGCGATAATACTGCATTTTATTTTTTACTACTTAACAAGCTTGCAAAAGATAACGGGCTTAGCGAGGTTAGCATGGGTATGTCGGCTGATTATAAGCTGGCAATGGAGCTTGGAGCAACTAATATAAGGCTTGGCTCTGTTATATTTAAAAGCAATATATAATATATAGATATATGAATAAAAATCTTTTTAGTCATTACATTTTGGATGTAAAAATAAAAAACGAGTATAAAGATCTCTCGGCGGATAGCGTGAGAGAATTTAAATCTATCTTTCAAAGATGGAGTAGGGCAGTAGGGCTTGAAAACGAGATTCAACACCAGCACAATTTTTTGCAAGACTTTTTTGACAAGTGGTATAACATGAAAACGGATGATTTTTTTGCTGAGGTTGCTAAGCAAAATAAAAACCTCTCGCTTGGGCAAAAATCGCAGTGGCTTGAGTATTTTGAAGAGCAAAAGCAAAAGGCACTCGCCCTACAATCTCAAATTACCAAAACCGATGCTGAAATAGACCAAATGGTTTATCCTCTTTATGGTTTGAGTAACGAGGAGATTGGGATTGTGGAGGGTGGTGTGATAAATTAAAAAGTAATATTTAAGAAAAATTTGAAAAAGACTAGAAATTTTAAAAACAAAAACTAAATATTGTTTAGATTAAAAAGCCTGCGTAAAGTTAATAATTTGCTGCGGGTTGCCGATTGGGGGCGTTTGCTTCTTTCGGTTAATTTTTATTAATGTTATTATTTTTTGTTTTGCTATGTCTAAAATGATTGAATTTGGCGATGTGGCTCGTAAAGAGCTTTTGGTTGGTATAAAAATTGCGGCAGATGCAGTTTCGGCAACTCTTGGACCAAAGGGTAGAAATGTCGTTATTCAAAAATCATACGGTGCACCAAGGGTAACTAAGGATGGTGTTACTGTTGCCAAGGAAATTGAACTTAAAGACCCTTACCAAAACATGGGGGCTAGGTTTATTAAAGAGGCTTCATCAAAATCTAATGATTCAACTGGAGATGGAACAACGACAACTGCTGTTTTAACCTACGGTATTGCTAGTGAGGGTGTTAAGGTTGTGTCGGCAGGTATGAACTCAATGGATGTTAAAAGGGGTATTGACCTTGCTATTGAAAAGGTTATTGCTGATATTGAGGCGGTTTCAAAAAAAGTTTCATCTGATGACGAAATTGCGCAGGTTGCTACAATCTCTGCAAATAGCGACAAGGCAATTGGCGACATGATTGCTAACGCAATGAAAAAGGTAGGCAAAGATTCTCCAATTACAGTTGAGGAAGCAAAAGGCACAGAGACAGAGGTTGAGGTGGTTGAAGGTATGAACTTTGACAGAGGTTATGTTTCGCCTTACTTTGTTACAAACTCTGAAAAAATGACTGCAGAGCTTGAAAAACCTTACATCTTAATTGTTGAAAAAAAGGTTTCTTCAATCCAGTCAATTCTACCAGTGCTTGAAAGCATAGTTAAGTCTTCAAGACCTTTACTTATAATCTCTGAGGATATTGAGGGTGAGGCTCTTGCAACCTTGGTTGTCAACAAGCTTAGAGGCGGGCTTAAAGTTGTTGCTGTTAAGGCACCCGGTTTTGGCGACAGACGCAAGTCTATGCTTGAGGACATTGCAATTTTAACCGGCGGAACCTTTATTGCCGAAGACTTAGGAATTAAGCTTGAAGATGTGTCAGTTGAACACCTAGGAACCTGCGACAGAGCTATTATTACAAAAGATGATACTACTTTGGTTGGTGGTGCTGGCTCAAAAACTGACCTAGAGTCAAGATGTAAGCAAATTAAAAATCAAATTGCTGAGACTACATCGGACTACGACCGTGAAAAATTGCAGGAAAGACTTGCAAAATTATCAGGCGGCGTTGCTATTATTAAAGTTGGCGGGGCTACTGAGGTTGAAGTTAAAGAAAAAAAAGACAGAGTGGAGGATGCCTTACACGCAACAAAAGCAGCTATTGAAAGCGGCATAGTTGCTGGCGGTGGAACAGCTTTACTTTATGCAAGTAAAGTTCTTGACAACCTTAAGGGTGCTAACGAAGAGCAAAATGCTGGTATTAACATAGTTAAAAAGGCTCTTGCTTATCCTATTAAAAAGATTTGTCAAAATGCTGGGTTTGATGGCTCGGTTGTTGCTGGCAAACTACTTGAAGGTAGCGACAAAAAGCAAGGCTTTGATGCTCAAACAGGTAATTATGTTGATATGTTTAAGTCAGGAATTATCGACCCTACAAAAGTTGTTGTTGGGGCTTTAAAAAATGCTGGTTCTATAGCTTCTTTAGTTATTACAACAGAAGTTTTAATTGCTGACGAGCCTAAGGCTGAATCCGATGCTGGTGCAGGTGCTATGGGCGGCGGCATGGGTGGCATGGGCGGCATGGGAGGAATGTATTAGTACTTGACTCCGCACAAGGCAGGGGGGCGGTTAGTCATTTCAATGGAGATGACTAACCGCCCCCCTGCCTTGTGCCCCCAGCTGTTTTGTTTATGCTTAAAAGAATGTCTGATAATAGTCAAAAAAAGTTAAAAAAAAGAATTATCCTAGGTGCTGGTTTTAGCTATGCACTGGGCTATCCGCTTGGTAGTGAATTATTGAAGGATATAGAAGATTTTTATAAATTTTTAAAAAGTGATAACTCAATTACAGACATTCACGAAAAAAAGAAAGAGGAATTTAAATCAAAAATTGGTATTGATAACCTTGAAACACTACTACGAACACTATCGGAATTTCCAGATGAGTCAATTGACAGTACCATTTCTAAGCTACCTAAGGAGTTTATAGAGAAAGTTGAGTTAAAAAAAGTTATGTGGACTATTGTAACATCTTACCAGCATTACCACGATGATAGTAATGGGGGTTGTTATAATAAAATGTATCGCAAGTTCGCAAACAACTTGTTGCCAAGTCTTGAATCTGGTGATAAAGATAATTTGCTAAACATTGTAAAAAAGCATCTTGAAAACAATCCAATACAAATTATTACATTTAATTACGATGTAAGTCTTGAGTATTATTTATTAAGATTTATAAAAAGTCAGTATGCCGAGAATGTTAGCAATGACATTCAAGATGATATTTTTAAAGAAATATGCAAAACCATACATCATGTTTACGGATCGTTAAGAGATATTGATTTTATGATAACGGAAGGAGTTAATTATACAAATACAAGACAGCTCCAAGATTTTTTTAATGGACGAATAAGCGAGACAAGAGGGGTAAGTGAGCATTTGTATTATGCATATTTTGCTAACAATGTTTCTAGAAATAGCAATCCTGATAATATGGAAAATTCTAAATATAATACTTGTTATGAGATCTTGACTCAGCTTGATTGCATTAAAAAAGAAGAATGGGATGGTATTAAGTTAATCGGCGAAGAAAGAAACGACAGAATTGCAACCAATGTAAAAAATCTATTAAAAACCCCAAGTGAAGAGACTTATATTTTAGGCTTTGGATTTGACAAAACAAATTCAACAACAATCCTAGGTTTTGATGAAAATGGTAAGGATAAAAACCTTCATGGCGAAATTTACATTACAAATTTTGGTAACAACATAAGAATCGCAAAATTGATTAATAAATATTTTGGAAGTGGTTTGGCTACAGTTTCTTACAATTCGGCTTGCGATGCCTTGCAAACGGAGTTTCCGCTATCCTAGGCTATATATCTAATTAAAATTTTATAGCAACCAAAATGCCTCCGCCGCCCTTACAATCCCCACTTTCTGTAAAACAAGACCTATATCATGCACTTCCCATTTCTAAATAGGCTTATTGATGTAATCGCATTTGCAAATTGACTTTACTAGACATCCTACATAACTCCTCCCCTCTTAGAGTGTCCATCAATAACTCCTCTCCTCTTAGGGGAGGTTGGCTGGGGTAATATACATTATACTTCTTGCAATTCTTTTAAATTTAAATGCTAAGCTACTAAACTTAACACACACGCCCGCTGGCAAAGCCAGCTGGGGGCGGGGGCGTTTGTGTTTAATGGGGATAAAGTATATTTTTTAATTAAAAATTAAAACAATAAGCCTATTTACAAATGGGGAATGGTATCAGTGCAATTCCCCATCACCTAAAGGCAAGATGGAACGGCTAGCCTAAAAGCTTATTTGACTAAAAGAGGTTTATTGCGTTGCTTGGATATAGCTTTTATAGATTGTATTGTTTGGATTTTTTTTGTCAAACTCGAGTGCAATGTTAAAATCGTTAATGGCAAGCTCCTTCTCGTTTATAGCTAAAAAACAAAGCCCCCTGTTGAAGTAAATTTTGGAGCACTCAATATGGTAATGTAAATGTTGCTCACTTGCAAGCTTGGCGATATCCCTTAGGCTTTGTAGTAGCTCGTCGTACTTATCTTGATACACAAGGCTTTTTAGTAACTCAAGCACTTGCTCCGAGTTGTAACTAAAAACTAAGTGCTTGCTATTTGCCGCGTAATAGGGCGAGTGATGGCTTATTAAAATCTCTTCTAAATTTAATGCCCCTAGGTATTGCTTAATGTTAATATTTGCATTTAATGAGTGATCTAAAAAAATGGCATGCTCTAGTGCTTTACTTGCCTCCTCGCTTAAATTATTCTCTTTATAGGCTTTAAAAAGCAATAAATATAACAAGCCCCCAAGCCAGTGAAAATGCACATGCATGCCCCCACCAAGCCTTACTGCCTTGTTGTAAAGCAAAATTGCTTCCTGCGGTAAGCCCTTATCAAATAGCTCTTTGGCCTTGTTGTTGTAGTGGTCGGCATTTGGTATTATAATATCTTGCCTTGTGGCGATAAAAATATTGCTTACAAAAGGCTCGTTTTGCATGGTAAGATATTTTGTTATTAATTGTTGCAAGGTTTGTAATTGGCTTGGACGATTTTCAAGCTTTTTATTATTTTTGTCAAATTTGTTTTACTTTTAAAAAATGTTTTTTATAATTATTAGGCTTATTAAATTACATTAAATTAATTTATATATTTACTATGTCTGGTTTTGAAGATAATTATAAAAAAATATTATTAACTTGCTGTATTGTTGCAACGATTGCAATTTCTACAATTGCTCTGTGCAATGTTAAATCTGCATTTTTTTACAAATCAAAAAAATACAGGTACGATATGCAAAGTCAAAAAAACTTTGATGGCAAGCCCGAAGATAAAACTCAAGATGATGGCAATGCAAGAGAGGCTAGATATTCTAAGTACAACAAGCCTGAGGTTCAGGATGCTGGGGGTAGGTAGTTTGTTTTATGTAACATTCCAGTCAAAGTAGTAAAAGCACATCTCGCTGCCGTCTCTAAAGCCATTGGCATAGACCGAGGAATCTTTAATTTCGGGATTGGGAGTTTGTGAACCATCTGGGTTTTTGCCGGTAAGCTTCCATCCGTCTATAGCATTTGGCAGGGCAGTAAAAAGCCCGCCAGTTAAAGTTAAGTGAGCTTGACAGCCATCGTTAAATCCCTTTGTATAATCGGCATCCTTGTTTGGCAGGGTGTCTGGGTGAAAGTAGAGTAGCTTTGGCTTATACCAAGCCCAGCCGTCTGGCATGTGACCAATGCAAGCTGTTATGTTTATTAGTAGCAATAGCATTAGTCCTAGCCTTGTTATTTTACTGGACAAAAGCATAATGGTTAAATAAAACTATAGATTATCTAATAATAATTATATTATAAATTTTGTTTATTGTCAACCATGTCAATTTTTACAAGCTTTACCGATAAATGGTGGGGGTATAGCGATAAGCAAATTTTATCCTTGCATGTGTTAAATCAGCTAAGACTAGAATACATTTTAAGCAAAACAAAGGTTAAGGATTTAAAAATTTTAGATTATGGCTGTGGTGGCGGCCTTTTGTGCGAGCCACTTGCAAGGCTTGGTGCTGATGTTGATGGCTTTGATGTTAACCCCGATTGCATTTTAGCTGCACGAGAGCATTCTAAAATACAGGAGCTTGATATTAATTACTTTTGCGATGCTGAGATTTTGCAGTCCGCAAAGAATGCCTCTTATGACATATCTTGTTGCTTTGAGGTTTTAGAGCATGTAAAAAATCCTCAAGATATAATTGCAAATCTTGCAAGGCTTACAAAGCCTGAGGGTTTTATTTTTGTGTCAACAATTAACAAAACATTATTTGCCAGCCTAACAGTAAAGTTTGCGGCGGAATACATTTTAAATATAGTTCCAAAAGGTCTGCACGAGGTTGATATGTTTATAAGCCCAAAGGAGCTAAACAAAATAGCACTAAGCCAAGGGCTTAAAAATATTGACACAAAGGGAATATCCTATAACCCCTTAACCAAAACAGCAAAGCTAACAAACAACAGCCCCGCAAATTACATCTCTTGCTTTAAGAGGCTTTAGTGGTTAATTAATGCCCCCCCCCGCTGAGATATTTGGAGTTTGCGGTCGGAAGTTACCAGTAGAATTGTTCCCACCTGAAGTCCCTAGACTTACTTGTTTAAAAACCTTTGCCACAGTTTTACTATCTGGAGTAGCAGCTGCACTAGTAGCTTCATTGTTCCTACCTGCACTCTCTTGACTTGCAAGTTGTATGGATTTCATAAGATCAGGGTCTTCTTTAAGCGCTGTCACAATTTTTTTTATAAATTTCTTCGTCAGTTCATCTTTATTTTCAATTTCCCCCTCTGTCGTCGACATATTCTTAAAAGAACTGAAAGAGCTTGAATTAGAGCCTTTGGAGGAAGTAGTGTTATTAGTAGAATTGACACTAGTCATTGAAGACCGTCGTTTCAATGCGCTAGGGGCTACTAACCCAGAATTACTATCAATATCCTGAGTCGAATTTGATAGCTGCTCCTTACTTGAGTTAGGGACTTTCGCCGCCACTGCAACTTCCCCTTTTGCCGCATTATGTGTTTCAACCACCGCTTTAAGTCCATCTATCCCCTTAGCCTCTTCGGTAACTTTTTTTGCATCTTGATATTGTGCTTGATCTAATGTACCGCCTTCTTTAGGAAATAATTTTGTAATTTGTTCCCTTACACCATCTCTTTTACTCTCTTCTATGTTATTTTTACCCATAAAAGTATCCGTAAGGTGCTTAATTTGAGCATCTCTTACTGCAGTATTTAGTTTTGTTGTATCAACTGGGTTGGTATTCAAATCTGTATTTTTCATAGGCCTACCTTCAACCTTGTCACTACTCTTGCTAAAAGTAGCACCAGCAGTTGGTGTGGCTGGGTCAAGCTGGCCTGTTGCTGGGTTAAATTTATATGATACAATCGTTACGGATGTTAAATCTGGATTAGTCTTAAAAATCTTTTCCGCAGCTGGTTTTAGTTGTTCGGCAACATTGTCTTCATTAAGCTCTTTGCTAGATAAAAGACCTAATTTACCTTGACTATCTTTACCTTTATCCAACTCAGTTTTAACATTCGGAATATCTTTAAAATCATTAGACTTTAAAAGACCAGACTTAATTCCGTCAACTTGG
Source organism: Rickettsia typhi (assembly GCA_945889175.1). Taxonomy (GTDB): domain Bacteria; phylum Pseudomonadota; class Alphaproteobacteria; order Rickettsiales; family Deianiraeaceae; genus CAMCVL01. Next base: position 27,119 of record CAMDBF010000003.1, on the reverse strand, counting down.
TTAATATGACCGTGTAGCTTTTGTCCCTCAACATCAACATCAACAATAGGATTAGCTTTAAGCTCTACCATTTTTTTAGCGAAATCTGAATTAGGCTTTATTTCTACATTTCTTTTTCCATCATTGTTAACATAACCACCAAGCTCTTCGTAGACATTTCTTGTTCCAAAAAGATTTTGTTTACTTGCGACTTCATGAATGTTTTTGCGAATGTTATTAATGGAATCGTTAAAAGTAGCTGAGTTTTTATATATTCTTACATCTCCAATAACATCGCTATTAGCACCATTTTTCCATACTTTATTTGTTACAAAAACTTTTCGATCTTTGGCCTTTTCTATCTCGCTCTCTGTTCCGCCATATTCTTTTATTGCTTTTTTTCTTTTTTCGCTAAGTATAACTTTACCATCTTTATCGGCCAAGCCACCAGCTATAAGTTTTTGAGCATATAATTCATTTGGTAGCATTTCTTCCTCTTTGCCTTGGCTGCTTAAAGTATTGTATAATTCGGTATTTTGTTTTTTTAGTTCTTTATATACTTCGGTATCGGAAATTTTCATTGTTAGTGTTTGATACTGACCAGTTCTAACGGTAATCTTATCAAGATCTGCAACTAATTTTCGCTGCCTTTCAGCTAAAATATCAAGCTTTGCAACATCTGCGATTACATCATCTTTTGTCTTTGTTTGATTTTGTATAACATCGTATGTACTTTTTATTTCATTAATACCACTTGCAACAGCATGTAGTTCCTGCTCAAGATTATATCTTAAAATTTTTATTTGAGCTCTGGTTCTTTTTTCAACAATTGCATCTTTTTTATTTTGTGATTCAACTTCTCTTCTGTACTTGTCGGTCATAAAAGGTGAAAGTTTGTTATTCCAACTTGCTCTATTAAAAAAGCCAGATACCGATTGTTCGGCTACCTTCTTAAAATATTTATTTTTTTCTGCCATAAGGTAATATTAAAAATTTACATAAAAAACTTCAAAAATCATTATATCAAAAAACACAAAGCCTTGCAAGCTGTTTTATCTTTTTTTACTGGGGGCTTGAATTTTTGCTTAGTTAAAACTAAATGAATTCTATGTTGATGGTGATAACATCCCATCTATAACTTTATTATATTTTGTTTATTTATAAATTAATTTTTATGGCCGAAGTGGTTATAGGTATAGATCTTGGTACTACAAATTCTTGTGTTTCAATATACGAAAATGGCAAACAAATAGTCATTCCAAACTCCGAAGGTGGCAGAACGACCCCTTCAATAGTTGCTTTTACTCAGGACGGGCAAACCTTAATTGGTGGTTCGGCTAAAAGACAGGCGGTTACAAACCCGTCAAACACTTTTTTTGAGGTTAAAAGACTGATTGGGAGAAAGTTTGAGGACGCTGAGGTTCAAAAAGATATCTCCCATGTTTCGTACAAAATTATTAAAGCATCATCTGGCGATGCTTGGGTTGTAGATAAGGATGGCAAACAGTTTGCCCCAGCACAAATTTCGGCTGAGGTTTTAAGGTACCTAAAAAAAACGGCTGAAGACTTTTTGGGTAAAGCTGTCACAAAAGCTGTTGTTACGGTTCCTGCCTATTTTAACGATTCGCAAAGACAGGCGACAAAGGATGCCGGTAAAATTGCTGGACTTGATGTTTTGCGTATTGTCAACGAACCAACAGCTGCCGCTCTTGCTTACGGGCTTGACAAAAAAGGGGACAAAAAAATTGCAGTCTACGATTTAGGGGGCGGAACTTTTGATGTTTCAATCCTTGAAATTGGCGATGGCGTTTTTGAAGTAAAGGCTACAAATGGTGATACATTTTTAGGGGGGGCTGACTTTGACATGAAGGTTCAAAACTATATAGTTGAAGAGTTTAAAAAACAAAATCCTAGCATGGATATCTCTAAAGACCAACTTGCGGTTCAGCGTATTAAGGAGGCAGCTGAGAAGGCAAAGATTGAGCTATCTTCAACTACCGAGACCGAAATTAACCTGCCTTACATAACGGCAGACGCAACTGGCCCAAAGCACTTACAGGTAAAGCTTAGTAGGTCAAAACTCGAACAACTAGTTGATGAGTTAATTACAAAAACAATTGAGCCTTGCAAAAAAGCTCTTGCCGACTCAGGCATTGACAAAAAAGACATTGATGAGGTTGTTTTAGTTGGGGGTATGACCCGTATGCCAAAAGTTCAGCAAATTGTTAAAGACTTCTTTGGTAAAGAGCCACACAAAGGTGTAAATCCAGATGAGGTTGTTGCAATTGGAGCTGCGGTGCAGGGCGGTATTATCACAGGCGATGTTAAGGATGTATTGCTACTTGATGTAACCCCTTTGACTCTTGGTATTGAAACTGCTGGTGGAATTTTGACCCCGCTTATTGAAAGAAACACTACGATTCCAACTAAAAAGTCTCAAACTTTTTCTACTGCAAGCGACAACCAAAATGCAGTTACAATTAGAGTGTTTCAGGGTGAGAGAAAAATGGCATCGGACAATAAAATGCTTGGTGAATTTAACTTAGATGGCATACCGCCTTCACCAAGAGGAATGCCTCAAATTGAAGTAACCTTTGACATTGATGCAAATGGTATAGTAAAGGTTTCGGCTAAGGACAAAGCTACAAACAAGGAGCAGCACATTCAAATTAAGTCCTCTGGTGGCTTAAGCGATGCTGATATTGAAAAAATGGTTAAAGAGGCTGAAGCTAACGCCGAAAAAGATGCAGAAAGAGCAGAAAAAGCAAAGGTAAAAAACGATGCTGACAACTCTGTCTACTCTACTGAAAAGGCACTTAAAGAGCACGGCGATAAGATACCTGCCGAAGATAAGACCGCTATTGAAGCAAAGCTGAACGAAGTAAGAGAGGCTCTTGCAAAAGAGGAAACCTCTGCTGAAGAGCTTAAAAAACTTGTAGACGAGCTACAAACTGCTTCAATGAAGCTAGGCGAGGCTATGTATAAAGCACAGGCAGAGCAAGATGCTGCATCCTCTACGGCTAGTAACACCGATGGCTCTTCGGCTACAGATTCATCATCCAACACAAACCCAGATGCCGATGTTAAAGACGCCGACTTTAAGGATGTGAAGTAGTTGTTTGTTGCAAAAATGGAACAAAAAGAGCAGCAAAAAGAGCCTTCTGCAGTGCAGGAGGCAAATGATACTAGAATAATAAATCCCGTTGTAACAGCAAAAGTGGAGTGTAAAGGCATTGGGATAACATTGTCTAGTTTTAATAGTCAACAAGGAAGTGATCGAGCTTATTCTAATGTTCTTAAATTAACATCACTTAAATTAACATCAAATTCTTCAGATCAAGATAAAACGTTTGACAATACTATCGTAAATGATAAAATTGAGACAAAGCAAGATAGTTAGAAATTTATTGTTAATGATATATTATGTCAGAAAATATCTATCAAGATTTGAAGAATGGTGTTAAGCAAGCATCTTTAAAGCAAGGTAATAATCAAAGAGATTCTACAATAAATGATTTTACCCCCCCTTTTCCAGACATCGTAAGAACAATGGCAAGGGTAATGAAAATAATTCAAGATTCCGATCCTTCGATAGGTAATTCAAAGTCTCAAGAACATAAGTCTCATTAATGTTTGAAAAAATGAATGTTTTTACCCTTGATAATTTAGGAGTGATAACATCAATTTTATCCTTTTTTGGCTTTGGATTTTTAAGCCTTTCAGATAGACTTAAAATATATCACCAAAATACCGACAGAGCCGTAGAGATAGAGGACGAGATAAATCAAGCTATGTTTAAGTTTGCAGCATGTAAAACCGCGAAGGAGTGTAAAATTATTGCAACAAGACTAGCGAGTCCTGCTAGTAATAAGCTTGTTAGATATTACAAAGCTGGAATGTTAAATAAATCTATAGCTTTAGTTTTAATAAATACAATTTATGAATCTTTACTAATTGAAACATCCTATCTTGCTGTCAATGAGAGTTTTAATTTTTACAATATTCAAGATTGGCTTAATATAAAACAAAAAACTAAACAGGAGCAAAAAATTTTAAGAAAGCAAAAAGATAATTTTTTAAAAATAACCTTTCCAGATTTTTACGACATTCATTACTCATTGAAAAATAATCCTGTAAGCTATATCTTCAAGGCCTTACATTTTATTTTTCACGACTGTCCTACTTGGCTTATTGAAAAACCTTTGATGCCAATTTGGATAAAAAATCTTTGGATTTGGACAAAAGAACTTTCAAAGTGTTTTAAAAAATGGTTTAAAAGCTTTTTTTATATAAACAATCTTTCGGATGTTTTTACAATGTTTGTTGTTCCATTGGTTCCGCCATTTTTTATATCTCTTGGTGTTTATGTTTTATTTTTGTATTTAAAAGTTTAATATTTCGTTCCTTAAAAATTGACATCAAATAAGCTATTAATAGATTTAAAGTGACATGTTGTTGAATAGTATTATTGCACCATATATAAATATCGTACGCACAACACATTTATTGACATAAAAATGAAAAAGGTTATAAAAATTTTTAAAAAACTATTACACATTTGGTGCAAAACATCTCTTATTTTGACTTATATTTTTGCAATACCAATGCTATTGTTTATGCTATTGATGTTAATCGAGATAGGCTATAGCGAACATGTAAACCAAGAGTGTAGAAAACAATGTTTTAATCGTGACGAAGAAAAAGAATCTGTATGTTTTAAGTCATGTTATGATACAATGATGTAAAATTCTGCTTCCGCGATAAAAGACAATGATTTTCATAACAGGCCCATTCCATAACCTTGACTATTAATAAACTCTTAATAGATTTAAAGTGATATGTTGTTGAATAGTATTATTGCGCCATATATAAACACCATACGCACAACACATTTATTGACATAAAAATGAAAAAGGTTATAAAAATTTTTAAAAAACTATTGCACATTTGGTGCAAAACATCTCTTATTTTGACTTATATTTTTGCAATACCAATGCTATTGTTTGTATTTTGTGTATTTACACAAATATATTTAGATGGACTTAAGGAAAATGAGCAAACAAAGTGCGAGCATAGCTGCATTAATAGCAATAAAATGATAGAAGCAGAATGCAATATTAAATGTTACGATAAAAAATAGAATTTCTGCTTCCGTGATAAAAGATAATAACTTAATATAATGGCAAATTAATTATTTATTGTTATTATTGTATTTTTATTTTATGTACCCCTTTAATCCAAAACCTTACGAAAAAGAGGCCAAAGATCAATTTGTTCAAAATTTTGGCAGGCAACCAACATACGAAGAATTTAATGCTTATACTCATGCATATGTATCAGCAAAATTAACAACGGATATAAATAATAACACATTTCAGATAGCTGGCAATTGGGGCGCTAGACAGCTTGGAAACATAAATGAAATAAGACTAAATAACCATCCGCATGAAAAAGCAAAAGACCAATATAATAATGCCGTTGGTCGTAAAATTGGTAGTCAGCCAAATGCAAAAAATGATAGCAATGGTAAAAATGTTGCAGATACATTACGAAATGGCGGACTTAGATTAAAAGCAGACTCGCCTAAAGAATTTGAACACAATTCAAACGGAGAATCTGGTCATTGGGTTACGATTAATGGTAATCATATTTTTATAAAAAATTAATACCAAATCAACTTTTAAGTTAATAATAAAAAAGCTCTAAAAACATCCCCATAGTTAACCAAATATCTCTTAACCTGTAATTTTGCAAAAATATATTCTATAATTAAAAAGTCTAAACTTTAACCATCCCACCCTCAAGAAAAACTCCAATAGGCAAGTCTTGCCTGCCTTGCTATTACAGATAGGTGGGATTGTAAGGATATTTTATAAAGAGAGCGAGAGATATTTGGTTGACTATAGCGAATGGGAAATACTCTTAGGCTAGTTTTGCAGAGAGCTTGGTTTATAGCTTTTTATTGTTAAGGGGTTAGGTTTATATTTGGGTATATGTTTGATGTTAAAGAATATTTTTGCAAACATTATAGATTAATCCTTTAATTGAAGATGGCAACAGTGAATCGTACAGTATCCTGAGTTTACATTAAATTTTTAAATTTTGAAAAATCCATTTTGTCCATTCCGCCGGCTGCCTCCATTTCGCTTTGCATTGCCTTCATTATGCTATCATTGTCCATTCCGCCCCCACCTTTAAGAAGCTTTTTTGTCATAAGTTTTGTCTCTTCGAGTTTTTTAAGTAGTCTGTTGATGTCAACAAGCTTTGTTCCGCTGCCATCGGTAATTCGTTTTTTGCGTGAAGATGAATTTTTAACAATATTTGGATTTGCTCTTTCCTTTTTTGTCATTGACTTAATTATTGCAACTTGCTTAGTTGTATTTGCAAGGTCTTTGTTGTTGTCAAGCATCTCCTTAAATTTTCCCGCAAAGGGTAAAAACGAAATGAGTTTTTCAATACCGCCCATTTTACCAACCATTTCAAGTTGGGTTAGTATGTCGTTAAAGTCGAGATCGCCAGACTTAATTTTATTCTCCATCTTGGTTTTCTCATCCTTGTCTATGTGTTTGTCAATTTTTTCAACTACGGACTTAATGTCCCCCATGCCAATAATTAAACCTGCAATTCTATCTGGCATGAATTCTTCAAAGTCATCTAATTTTTCACCGTTTGACAAAAATTTAATATCAACCCCAGTTGCCGATTTTGCGTTTAATATCACCCCAGCTCTCGTGTCGCCATCGACCCTTGTTGCTATAAGTCCTGTAACTTTTATCCTATTGTTAAAGTTTTGAATGATGTTCAGTGACTCTCTACCAATAAGCGAGTCTATAACTAATATATTTTCACTTGGTTTTGAAAGATTGTTTATATCCTCAAGTTCTTGCATTAGGTTTTGGTCAAGGTTTGTTCTACCAGCTGTGTCAATAATTAAGTAGTCGTATCCACCATCTTTTGCAGTTGCTATGGCTCTTTTTGTTATATCGAGAGGTTTTTGACCTTCGATTGTTTCAAGGCATGGTATCTCGGCTTTTTGTGCGTTAATTTCAAGCTGTTTTTGTGCGGCTGGTCGATATATATCGACTGATGCAACTAGCACTTTACGATTAAATTTTTGCTTAAGAAGTCTTGCAAGCTTTACAGTATTGGTGGTTTTACCAGCACCTTGTAGACCTATCATTAATATTACATTTGGTTTTGCAGATTCGTTAAAATTAATCTCCGCCTTGTTTTTACCTACAAGATCAATGATTTTTTCGTAAATGCACTTCATTATATAATCAGCGGCGTCAACTTTTTTAGACACCTCTTTACCTATTAAATCAGCTCTTAATTCATCAATAAGCTTTTTAACAACAGGTAGAGATACATCAGCCTCAAGCAATGTTACTCTTAGGTTTCTTGCTAGCTCTTCGAGTTTTTCATCGGTAAAAGAATGCTTGCCATAAATTAAACCTGCAACTGCATTGCTAAATTTTGAAGAGATTACATTAAACATATTTTTTAAACTACAAATTGTTACTTATTGGTTTTAGACCAAGTTTTTCTATCATTATTATATCCTCAGTTTTTTCATTATTTTGGGTTGTTAAAAGTTTTTCACCAAAAAAGATAGAGTTTGCACCAGCTAAAAAACACATAGCTTGAGCCTCCTGTGATATTTTTAATCTACCAGCTGAAAGCCTAATCCAAGACTTATTAAATATAATTCTTGTAACTGCTATCATTCTTATAAAATCTATTGGATCCATGTCTGGTTGATTTTCAAGAGGAGTACCCTTTGCCTGAACAAGCATGTTAATTGGTATAGACTCTGGCTCCTTAGGAAGGTTGGTTAATGTTAGTAACATTTTTGCCCTATCTTCAACGCTCTCGCCCATCCCAAGTATTCCGCCGCAGCAAACTTTTAAACCGCTGTCAGAGACATTTTGCAAAGTCTCAAGTCTTTCGTCGTAGCTACGGGTTGATATTACCTTTTCGTAGAACTCTCTTGATGAGTCAAGGTTGTGATTATAAAAGTCAAGTCCAGCTTCCTTCATTGCCTCCGCCTGAGTTTTTGTTACCATGCCAAGAGTCATACATGTTTCGAGTCCTAGTGATTTAATTTTTGTAATAATTTCGCAAACCTTTGGTAAGTCTCTGTCGTGCAGACTTCGCCATGCAGCACCCATGCAAAATCTATCCGAGCCTTGCTCCTTAGCTTGCCTTGCATGAGAAATTATCTCTTCAACATCCATAAATGGATCTTTTTGCACTCCTGTTTGATAATGTGCCGATTGTGGGCAGTATTTGCAGTTTTCAGGACAGCCCCCCGTTTTAACAGAGCAGAGGGTTGATATTTGAATTTCGTTTGCAGTAAAGTTAGCTCTGTGTAAGCTCGCGGCTTCAAAAACAATGTCCAAAAATGGCTTATTGAATAGTTCCATTATTGATTCTAGGCTAAGATTCTTGCTCATTGCATTTATAATAATATATAAAACATTCTACAAATTTAACGTCATGTCTTTTATATTCAAGATAAATAAAGAAAAAATATTTGAATATAAAAAAATAGTCATTTAAGCTTTTGTAAAATAATTATCTTTATTGCTATTTGTCTATATATTCTAATGACAGCTGAAAGTGTTAAAATTACCGTTGTTTTGCCAGATCTTAAAGAGATTGTTCTTGATGCTCCAATTGGCATATCCATACTTGAATTAATGCACAGAAACAAACTTCCCCTTGAGGGTGCCTGCGAGGGATCGCTTGCTTGCTCTACTTGCCATGTAATTTTTGAGTCTGCACATTTCGACAACCTCCCAGATCCAAGTGAGGACGAGGAAGACATGCTCGATCTTGCTTTTGGACTTACTCCTACATCTAGACTTGGTTGTCAAATTATTGTTACTGGAGATTTGGATGGTTCTGTTATTAAGATTCCAGCTGTTAATCGCAATTTTAATTCTAGCGCAAACTAATTACTTATGAAAAAACAATTTAACGATTACAAGATTCAAGACATTTCCTTGGCTGATTTTGGTCGTAGCGAGGTTAAAATTTCGGAACATGAAATGCCGGGTTTAATGACCTTAAGGCAGAGATACTCAAAAACAAAGCCACTTAAAGGTGCGAGAATTTCTGGAAGTCTACATATGACAATCGAAACAGCCGTTTTAATTGAAACATTGCACATTTTGGGTGCTGAAATTAGATGGTCGTCGTGCAATATATATTCAACTCAGGATAATGCAGCCGCATACATTGCATCAATTGGAATACCTGTTTTTGCTTGGAAGAATGAGACTGATGCACAATACGAGTGGTGTCTTAAGCAAACCTATAAGCCAGATGGTTCATCTTGGAGACCAAACATGATAATTGACGATGGCGGTGATTTGACAAAGCTTATTATTGATGATGCCGATATTGATCATTCTACAATTTTTGGAGTAAGTGAAGAGACTACAACTGGCATTAAAAGATTGTATAAAATATTTAATGAAGGGCTTTTAAAATTTCCAGCTATTAATGTCAACGATTCTGTTACTAAATCAAAATTTGATAATATTTTTGGCTGTAAGGAGTCAGTTTTAGATGGAATAAAGAGAGCTACAAGTGTGATGCTTTCGGGTAAGGTTGTTGCAATAGTTGGTTTTGGTGATGTTGGCAAAGGATGTGCTGAGGCATTTAGAGGTCAGGGTTCCAGAGTTATCGTAACGGAGGTTGATCCAATATGTGCTTTACAAGCTGCAAGCCTTGGTTACGAGGTTGTTCAAATGAATGATGCTTGTGAAATTGGTGATATATTTGTAACTGCTACGGGCAATATTGATGTTATAAACTACGGCCACATGTGTAAAATGAAGGATATGGCGATAGTATCAAACATAGGTCATTTTGATAGCGAGATAGATATAGCATCCCTTCGCCACTTAGAGTGGAATGAGGTCAAACCTCAAGTTGATATAGTAACCTTTGCAAACGGCAAAAGATTAATTGTTCTTGCTAAGGGAAGACTTATGAACCTAGCATGTGCAAAGGGGCATCCTAGTTTTGTTATGTCAATGAGTTTTACAAATCAGGTTTTAGCCCAGATAGAACTTTACACCAATAAAGGTAAATACAAAAATCAAGTCTACACACTGCCAAAAAAACTTGACGAAGAGGTTGCAAGACTTCATCTTGATAAGCTTGGGGCTAAGCTTGATGTTCTTAGTAAAAAACAGGCTGATTATATGTCGATTGATGCTGAAGGTCCTTTTAAGTCAGATTCATATAGATATTAACTTTTTTATAAAGCCGCAATAGCTCAGATGGTAGAGCAACTGATTCGTAACCAGTAGGTCGGGTGTTCGATTCACCTTTGCGGCACCATTTTTTTATTATTAATCAAGAAATTCTTTACAAATACAAAATAAGGTTTAAGCTTTTATTGTAGGGTAGTTTGTTAATAAAATTGTATTATGCTTATCAATTTTTGCTTTGGAGTCTTTAGTTTTGGGCTTGTATCTTCTTTGCTAATGTCAGTTTTTTCTCGACAAAGTGTTCAAGCAGTTCTGTGGCTTGTTGTTGGCTTTTTTTCTGCAGCTTGGATATATCTTCTTCTGTCAGCACAGTTTATTGCAATGCTTTTAATTATAGTTTATGTTGGGGCCATTGCAACATTATTTTTGTTTGTAGTTATGATGCTTGATCAAAAAAAAGAAAGGGCACCAAGATTTTTCCCAACTCTTACTGCTGGCTTAATTATTATATTTGCAATTGCTATTTTTGCAAAAAAAACTTTTATCAATACAGCCTTTAATGCTAATGCAGCTTATTCAAGTTTCATTACAGATAAGTCTTCTGATGTCTTAAATTTAGGATTGGTTTTGTACACTAAATATTTTGTAATTTTTCAGCTTTGTGGTCTTGTTTTGTTTGCCACAATGGTTGGTATTATTTATTTAATTGCATCCAGTGGTGCTATGCAAAAAGCTGATTTTGAAAAAAGACAAAACATATCGCAGCAAGTTTTGCGTAAAAAAGAAGACTCTCTTGAGATTGTTCGGGGTATTAAAACTGGACATGGTGTCAAAACAAATTAAATTATTGCTCTTTTTATATGTTATTTTTGTATAATTTAGCTTGGATTTTACTTCATCCTTTTTTATATTTTTATCTTAAGGTTAGAGTTAAAAAGGGCAAAGAAGATCCAGTAAGATTTAATGAAAAACTTGGAATATATAAGATAAATGATCATAAAAATGTCTTATGGTTTCATGCTGCTAGCCTTGGCGAAAGCAAGTCTGTTTTGCCAATCATTACCTATTTAATTCAAAAAGGTCACAAAATTTTAATAACAACCGGAACCCTTACATCTTCTCAGGCTATGCAAAATCTTTTGCCATCCGGAGCCATTCATCAATTTGCACCTCTTGACTCCCCTATAGTTGTTAAGAAATTTATTAATCATTTTAAACCAAGAGCTCTTATTTTAGTTGAAAGTGAGTTTTGGCCAAATTTAATATCGGTATCGAAAAGTAGTGGTTTAAAGCTTGTATTTTTAAATGCAAAATTTTCTCAAAAATCAATTAACAAATGGTTACAACATAAAAAGCATTTTGTAAAATTGCTTAATAAGTTTGATGCTATATACACATCAACTCAAAAACAAGGTGTAGATGTTTTTACATCTTTAAATGTTAACTACAATCTTATTGATAGCCTAAAATACTCTTCGGCAACTTCTGTAAAGGCAAGTGGTGGTTTTAAAATTATGTGCGAAGATGGCTATAGCCTTGCATCAAAAAATTCCATATTTGTAATCAGTAGCCATGCCGATGAGGAGTGTATAATTTTTACCGCCCTCAGAGAATTGAAAAATAAAGTTCCAAATACCTTTTTTATAATAGCTCCAAGGCATTTGAATCGCATTGATGAAGTTGTTGCAAATATTTCTAAATTTAACTTAAAATATAAAATTTATTCAAAAAACGAAACGATTACAAATGAAGATGATGTATTAATACTGGATTCAATGGGTTTGGTTGCAGATGTTTGTCTTGCCACAAAGGTATCTTTGGTCTGTGGTAGTTTTGTTGATGGGATTGGCGGTCATAATATACTCGAGCCTGCTTACCTTGAAAGACCTACGGTAACAGGCAATTATAACGAAAATTTTCAGGATATAGTTTCTGCTATGCGCCTTGAGGATGCTGTAATCGTATTGCCTGCTGAGGATTTGGTAAAAGGGGTTTCTGTATTATTTCAGAATAAATCAAGATACAACGAATATGCTCTAAATGCTAAGCATTTTGTTGACAAAAAATCTCAGTCTTATCTAAAAACCGCTGAGGAAATTTTATCGCTTTGTAATTAATAATTTAACAACATGCTTGCTAGACAGGACTTTATTGAACTTGTATTTTTCACTCTTGGTGTATTGGCTGTTGTACTTTTTGATAATGGTTTTTTCTCTTCCAAGTCCAATAAAGATGATCGTATATCAATAAAATCAGCATTAAAAAGAGTTTGTTTTTACGTCTTTTTAGCTATGTTATTTGGGGTATGGGTTTATTTTAAACATTCTTCAAAAGAATTTTTTGACTTTACAACGGGTTATTTTTTGGAAATGGCTCTTAGTGTTGACAATGTTTTTGTTTTTATTTTAATATTTGATTTTTTCAAATCCTCAAATGCCGCAAAGCAAAAGATATTGTTATTTGGAGTCGTAGGTGCTTTTGTACTAAGGGGTATATTCATTTTTTTAGGCGTCAGTATTGTTCATAAGTTTCATTGGGTTTTACTTATATTTGGTATCGTACTTCTTCTTTCGGCCTTAAAGATACTTTACATATCATTAAAGGGAGAAGAGGAGGAAGAGGATATATCTCAATCGACTTTATTAAAAATCTTATCTGCAATTTTACCAATAGCCCCAAACTATCATGGTGACAGATTTTTCGTAATGTATGGACATAAATTTCATTTCTCAAAAGCATTCTTGGTTCTTGTTTTTATTTGTTTTGCTGATGTCATTTTTGCTGTTGATTCAATCCCTGCAATATTTTCAGTTACCAAGGATGCTTACATTATATACACATCTAACATACTTGCCGTACTAGGGCTCAGGTCTTTGTATTTTGTTGTTGACAGCTTTGTTGATAAATTTAAATATTTAAAATTTGGACTTGCTATAGTTCTTTTGCTTATAGGTATCAAGCTTTGCCTTTCTGTATTTTTTGGTGAGTTTATGCCCTCTTGGTCTGTGCTTTTAATATCTTTTATAATTTTTATTGCATCAATAGTTATGTCAAGCTTAAAGGCTAATTCAAAGCCTAAGGCAACAATATAAAGTTGATTTTTAAAAAAGATATGAATGATTCAAGTTTTAATTTTGCCAATATTGAAAAATCAATTCGTGGACATTGGGAAAGGAACGATATTTTTAAAAAATCAGTCAACAATTCTAATTTAACAGGTAATTTTATATTTTATGATGGTCCACCCTTTGCAAATGGACTGCCACATTATGGTCATCTTTTAACAAGCTTTGTTAAAGATATTTTTGCTAGATATCAAACAATGCTTGGCAATCAAACTAAGCGTCGATTTGGATGGGACTGCCACGGGCTACCAGCTGAAATGGAAACAGAAAAAACACTAAGTATTAGCGGAAAAGTTGCTATTGAAAAATACGGCATACATAACTTTAACCAAGCCTGCAAAACTGGGGTAATGAAATATACCGAGCAGTGGCAAGATTACATTACAAAATCTGGTAGGTGGGTTGACTTTAAAGACGACTACAAAACTATGGACAAGTCTTACATGGAATCCGTGATTTGGGCTTTTGGTGAACTTCACAAAAAAGGCTTTTTGTACGAAAAATACCGTGTTATGCCTTACTCATGGAAGTGTCAAACGCCTCTTTCAAACTTTGAAACAAAACTTGATAACGCCTACAGGGAAAAACAATCAAAAACTGCAACTGTAAAATTTATATTAACAAGCGGTAAGTACATTGGTGCAAGGGCACTGGGTTGGACCACGACACCTTGGACCCTCCCATCTAATCTTGCTATAGCCGTTGGAAAGGATATTGATTATGTATGCCTTAGCTCTGCGACTGAAAAATGTATTTTGGCAAAAAATCTTATTTCAAAGTATAAAAAAGAACTTGATGGTTTTGATTTAAGCTTTATACAAAAATGTGAAAATGATCAAATGTTTGATACCTCAAAACATATTCGCGATGAAGTATTTGTTAAAGAGAAAAATCTCAATAAAACCTTTGCTTGGGATGTTACGGATGTGGATTACGAGCATTATCTAATATACAACAACGGTCAGGCGATTGCAACTATTAGGGTTTTACATGAAGCTAGCGAAATAACTATTTCTCGCCTTGCAATAATTGAAGGCTTTAGAGGTCTTGGACTTGGGCTTAAAATTTTATCTGGAATTTTAGAACTCTACTTTAGCAAAGGGGTTACTAAAGCTTGGGCATCGCCATTAATTTATTACGGCGAGAACTCTGATACCAGGGGGATTGCTATTGAAAAATTTTATACTAAACTTGGATTTGTTTTTAGCGACAAAATCATTCAAGAAGGGGCAGTAAGTTATAAAAAAATGAGCCTTGAGTCATCAAATTTTAAGAGCATTAATCCTTTAAGTCTTACCTTTAAGGGCTCCGATATTGAAAATAGCTCTTACGAACCACTGTTCCCTTATTTTAAAAACGACGAAGAGGCTAAAAATGCTTTTAAAGTTTTAACCGCTGACTTTGTTACTACCGAAGATGGAACCGGTATAGTTCACCTTGCTCCAGCTTTTGGTGAAGAGGATCAGATTGTATGCGAAAAAAATGGCATATCAGTTATTTGTCCAATTGACGATGCTGGGTGTTTTCATGATTCAAGGTTGATAGATTTAAAAATAGCAGACTTTACTTTACGCCTGAAATCTAGATGTGTACTGGAGGAGTGCCTTAGTGATAAAGGTACAAAAAATTACGATGGTGTTAATGACGATATTATAAGATATCTTAAATTAAATGGTTCATGGTTAAAAACGGAGCAAATTATCCATAACTATCCCCATTGCTGGAGAACGGATACCCCTCTTATTTATAAAGCCGTTTCCTCTTGGTATGTTGAGGTTACAAATCCTTTAATCAAAAATAGAATGATTGAACTCAACAGAGGTTTGAGATTTAATACGCAAAGGCTTGAAGGAAGGCTTGTTAGCATGGATGATGTTGATTTGCTTTTTGAGTGCATCTTGGGTAACGAAGAGGTAAGAAAATACTATTACTTTGCCGACAACCAAGTAATGACGAGGTCTCAAGTTGAAGATTCTATAATATATTATAATCTTCAACTCGAAAAGCACAATTTGCCACGCTACATGTTGTTTCAAAAAGGCAAGCCCCAAAACAAAGATAGCTTTATTGGTCTTGTTGGTCTGTGTTTTTACGATCCAGCTTTGGAATCTTTTGAAAAAGGTTTAATTGAGGTTTCTTACATGGTTTCAAAAAACATGCAGGGCAATGGCTACTGCACTGAAGCTCTTGATGAAATTATTAATCTTGCTTTTAGTAACTATCCAATACAAAAAATTGGCCTTAATACTATTTCGGATAATGTTGTTTCTCAAAAAATTGCAATAAAGCATAGGTTTAACCTTGTTGCAAAAAAAATATCGCAAAATCCAAAAGGCAGCAAAACAAAATATTATGAGGAATATTGCTACGAGTTAAACAGACCATCTTACTTACATTATAATCCAAGGGGAATTAACTGGATACCTTCGCATATCAGGGATGGGCAGTTTGGTAAATGGCTTGAGGGCTCTAGGGATTGGTCAATTAGTCGCAATCGTTATTGGGGCTGTCCTATACCAGTTTGGAAATCAAAAACTGGTAAAATTTTAGTGTTCAGCTCGGTTGAAGAGATTGAAAAAGCGAGTGGACAAAAAATACAAGACCTACACCGACCTTTTATTGACGATATTAAGATTGTTAAAGATAACGAGGAGTATTCAAGGGTTAGTGATGTTCTTGATTGCTGGTTTGAGTCTGGATCTATGCCTTTTGCCTCTGTGCATTATCCGTTTAACAAAGATAGCCTTGACCCATCGCTTTTAAAGCCAAAAAATTATCCTGCAGATTTTATTGTTGAGTATGCAGCTCAAACTAGAGGATGGTTTTACACTTTGATGGTTTTAAGTACCGCATTATTTGATACAGCACCATTTAAAAACTGTATTTGTCACGGTGTTATACTTGATTCAAAGGGGCAAAAGCTTTCCAAAAGATTAAGGAATTATCCTGACCCCATGCAAGTTTTTGACGAAATTGGAAGCGATGCGATGCGGTGGTTTGTTGTATCAAGTCCTGTAATGCAAGGTGGTGACTTGTTGGTTAGTGCAAACGGACAGGAGATTAAGGATGTTGCAAGACTCGTTTTAAAGCCAATAAATAATGCTTATACTTTTTTCAAAATATATTCAAAAGCAGACGAGATAAAAGCTCAAGAAAGTTTTGAATCAAGCAATGCAATGGATATTTATATTTTGTCTAAATTAAGCCTTTTAACTATCGATGTAAGGCTTGCAATGGACGCCTACAATACACCTGATGCTTGTAAAAAAATTACCGCTTTTGTTGATGTCTTAAATAATTGGTATATAAGACGAAACAAGGATAGGTTTTGGAAGTCGCAAAAAGATAACGACAAACAAAACGCTTACAATACACTTTACACTGTTCTTTTTAATTTTTGTAAAATTGTAGCCCCTCTTTTACCTCATTTAAGTGAGTGTATTTGGTTGGAATTGCAATCTTATTTAAAATAAAATGTTTTTTTTAATAAAAAACTTTACTATAAAATTTATTTGTTTAGAATTAATAAAAATTAATATATTTTTGCTTTATAAGGTATGTCAAAATTAAATGCTAAAACGAGACCAACATCTCCACACTTACAGGTTTATAAATTTCAAATTAACATGTTTGTATCAATATTTGGTAGAGCTTGTGGTTTTGTATCTTTTGCAACTGTTATTTCTCTTGCTTGGCTTATGATGTTTGATATTTTTGGATCTTACGGCTTAACCAAAACCATTGTTGAGCATAGTCTACTTAGTGCATCAAGCTTAGTCTTTGGTCTTTCCTTATTCTTTGTCGGCTGCCTTTTATTTGCTAATGTATTTTATTTTATGACTTTAGTTCGTCACTTTTTGTGGGACTGTGGATATTTGCTTGATTTATCCTTAGCTAAAAAAAGTAGCTATACTATCTTATTTTTATCTCTTGTCATTGCAATTTTTTGTACCTACCTAATAGGTCAGTCTTTTTATCAGTTGAGGCTGGTTGCAGTTAGTGCAATGATGTAGCATGAAGGTTGCAGTAGGAAGGGGTATATACGATATACCATGTCCAGAAGATATTAGCATTCAAAATACCGTAAGAAACCTTGCAAACGAGCTTAATAAAAGAGTTAATTTTACAATTTCAACTAACGGACTAAAAACTCAATCAAACGAATATATCCTTCTAAGTACTGCAATTGAGCTTATTCACGAAATATTTATAATGCAGGATAGGTTAAAAACGATTGGAAAAACAAATGATATGAATAAGGATGCAATAGATCATTCAAAAGCGCAGCAGGTTACTATTGAGGACGAGATTGCTACAAAGGTTTTGGAATCTCAGATTGCCGTAAAATCTAACGATCAAGATGATTATGTAATTAAGCATCTTGAAGACTTACTGAGTTTAGTAAAAAAAACTGTTAATTATGTAAAATAAAATGCAAAAAAATAATCAAAACCCTTCCTCTGCCATTGTTCAGCTAGCTTTAGATTTTGTACCATTATTATTATTTTTTATATCTTTTAAATTCTACCCAACAACTGGATTTTTTGCAGATAAAGAACCAATTATTTTTGCCAGCATGATTCTTGGTATTGCTACATTTGCAAGCTTAATAGTGTCGAAACTTTGCGGAATAAAAATTAACAAATTAAACTTCTATTCCTCTCTTATAGTTGTTCTTTTCGCCTCTTTGACAATTGTTTTTAATAATCCAAATTTTATTAAAATAAAAATTACAATTATTAATTCATCTTGTGCAATTTTTATTTACATTTTTTGTCTTGTTAAAAAGAAGTCTTTTGTTAAAACTATTTTTGATGGCAAGGTTGAAATGGCAGATGAATTTTGGTTAAAAATTGACAAAAGATTATTCTTTATGTTTGTTTTTATGGCTGTTGTTAACGAGTTTTGTTGGCGTAATTTTTCAACCCAAGTGTGGGTAGATTATAAGGTTTTTGTTGCCATGCCATTGATGATGCTTTTTTTTGCTTTACAAATACCGTATTTCAAAAAACACGCAAAACTTTATTTTTAATTTTCTATAATTGAGTCATGCAGGATATTAAGATTGCAAAACAATTTCACTTTATAGGCATTGGTGGTATAAGTATGTCTGGTCTTGCGAGAGCTTTATTCGCAAGGGGTTATAAAGTTAGCGGCTCCGATACATCTTCCACCGATTTAACAAAGTCTTTGCAAAATGAAGGTATGTTAGTTAACTATGGTCACAAATCGCAAAATCTACCATTGGATACTGAGGTTGTAGTTAAAACATCAACGGTTCCATATGAAAATCCAGAACTTATAGAAGCTAGGACTAGAAACATTCCTATCATTGAAAGGTACGAGGTACTCAATTATCTCTCTCAATTTTATAAAGTTAATATCGGCGTTGCTGGTTCAAACGGTAAAACTACAACTACGGCTTATTTATGGAAGTTCCTTACTGCCCTAAAATTAAAGCCATCTTTATTTTTAGGCTCTTCAGTTCGGGATGGTGAGATGAGTGGAAATTCTTTTGAAAGAGATTCTGAGTACGCCGTCTACGAGACCGACGAATCCGATGCGAGCTTTGAAAAAATGCTGCTCAATCATGGCATTATTACAAATATCGACAAAGACCATCTTGAGTTTTATAATGACTCTTTTGATTTATTGAAAAAATCGTTTAAAAATTTTGCAAAAAAAATTATTCTACAAAATGGTTACTTGGTTATTGGAATAGATACCGAAGCAAGCCACAAGCTCTTTTTTAGCTTAAGAGAAGATGCCGAATTTACAGAGTTTCGTGAAAATATTTTTTCCTACTCTTTAAACAAAACAGAAGCAGATTTTTTTCCATCAAATATTAACCATAGGGGCTTAGATACTATTTTGGATATTTGTTTTAAGGGTGAGATTGTTGTTAAAAATTTCAAATTTCCTTCTTTTTGTGAATACAACATATTTAATCTTACTGGTGCCTTCGCTCTTGCCTTTATTCTTAATGGTAAAAAAGCAGATCTTTTTCACCCTAACATGTTTGAAGGTTTTAAGGGAATAGACAAAAGATTTATGCCAGTTGGTAAATTTAAAAACATAGATATTATTGACGACTACGCTCACAATCCAGCAAAGATTAAGGCGGTAATAGACTCGCTTAACTCTCAAAAGAATTGGGATAAGGTGTTAATTGTTTTTGAACCTCATAAATACACAAGATTAGCCTCGGTCTATCAAGATTTTATTGAGACATTTAAAAATTCTAAATTTGTCTATATTATGGATATTTTTGGAGTAGCTGGTGGATTGACTACGAATATAACAAAGGAAACTCTCTATCAAGACATAGCTACAAATAGTGATGGACACATTATTTGCGGAACCTCGAATCAAAATCTCTATAATGAAATTTATAAAATTGTAAAGGATGATTTAGAGCCTTGCAAGACAGCGGCTATAGTTTTTATTGGGGCTGGTCTTTCCTCTTATTACGCAAAACATCTTGAGGCTGAAATTAAAAAAATTTATACAAATGAAAATGAAAAATAACATCAATAGCTCTTGGGGCGGTGCATTTAGTCAAACACAGGATGGTTTAATGATTGAGATTAACCAATCTATTTCCTTTGATAAAAGGCTTTATAAGCAAGATATTCAATGTTCAATAGCACATGCTAAAATGTTAGCAAAACAAAGCATTATAACAAATCAAGATTTTAACGAAATACAAAAAGGCTTAATTCAAATCAAGCAAGAAATAGAAAATGGTGATTTTGAGTTTAAAACATCTCTTGAAGATATTCATATGAATATTGAATCAAGGCTCTATGATTTAATTGGTGAACCTGCAAAGAGACTTCATACCGCAAGGTCTCGTAACGATCAGGTTGCAACAGATTTCAAACTTTTTGTCAAAGATTCAGTTAAAGAGGTTTTATGTTTGCTAAGCGATTTGTTAAATACCATAACATTAAGAGCGGAGCAAAGTATTGATATTTTTATGCCAGCCTATACTCATTTACAAAATGCTCAGCCAACAGTTTTAGCTCATCACTTGCTATGTTATTTTGAAATGCTTTACAGGGACAAGCAGAGGTTTGAATCTCAGCTTTTGCACATAACAACATGTCCACTTGGTTCTGGAGCTGTAACTGGAACATCTTATGATATCGATAGACATTTGACTGCAACAGAGCTTGGTTTTTTAGAGCCTACTTCAAACTCTATAGATGGAGTCTCGGACAGGGATTTTGCAATTGATTTTTTATTTAATGCAGCTAGTGTTGGTCTTCATTTGTCGAGAATGATGGAGGAGTTTGTAATTTGGTCAAACTCAAGCTTTGGATTTATTAGATTTAGTGATAAATTTTCGACAGGTAGTTCGATGATGCCACAAAAAAAGAATCCAGATGCTGCTGAGCTTATAAGGGGTAAAACAGGTAGGTTGTTTGGCAACTTAACATCTTTAATGACAACGATGAAGGGTCTTGCTCTTGCTTACTTTAAGGACATGCAAGAGGATAAGGAGGTTGTTTTTGATAGCTTGGACACTATATCTTTATGCCTTAAGGCAACTAAGGGAATGATTTTGGATTTTGAAGTTAATGTTGCAAACATGCAGCAGGCAGCAATGTTCGGGCATTCGGTTGCAACTGATATAGCTGACTACCTTGTAAAAACATTTAACTTGCCATTTAGAGAGGCTCACCATACAACTGGCTCTCTTGTTAAGTTAGCGAGTCAAAAAGGAGTAAATCTTTGGGAGTTGAGCCTTGAGGACTTTAATCTTATCGATCCTAGGATAAGCGACGAGGTATATAAAGTTATTGGATTGGAAAATTCGGTTGACATTAAAAAAAGCTACGGTGGAACTGCGAGATCTCAAGTAAAAATGCAAATACAAAGAGCTAAGAGCTTGTTAAAAAATACTTAAGATTAAATGTAACTTATGTTTAAAATTAGTGTTAACATTGAAGATGATCTTTGGAAAAGCAAGTTAAATTCATCGGTATTTAAAAATTTTATAAATCCAGAATTACTAAATTTAATTTTAAAAATATCACGCAAAAAAAATATATATTTTTACGATCAAATACTTGAAAAAAAATCTTTTATAGAACTTAAGAATTTTGGTTGCGATATTAAAATTTTAATTAGCTTTATTAACGACAAGGCTATGTCAAAGCTTAATTACAATTACAGAAAAAAAGAAGGCTCTACAAATGTTCTGTCTTTTTCATACTGCATTAACGAGAATAAAAGTAGCTTTTATCTTGGAGAAATTTTTTGTGCTTTTCAAACTATATCAAAAGAGGCTATCGATCAAGGTAAAGATTTTTACGACCATTTAAGACATCTTATTTTACATGGCATTTTACACTTGCTTGGCTACGATCATATTGAAGAAAAAGATGCCGTTACCATGGAGGCATTGGAGGTTAAGATTCTTAAAAAATATTTTATTTTAAACCCCTATTTGCAAAACGATTGTGATTAAAGACTTAGAACTGAATATTGCCTACAAAATACCAAAACAAGCAAGCCAATCTCTTGATGTTTTTGAAAATTTTAAAAAAGAGGACTTCATGATCGCTTGCAAACTTGCACAAAATAAACAAATTGCAAAACTTTTAGATCTTATCGATGGTTACGACGGGCAGGAAAATTTATTTGCATTTTTATACTCCATTTTTAATGATGTACCTTTAGCAAGGCAACTCAATAATGATAGTGAGTTTGTAAGGGAGTTTTGTAACGAATACTCATTGAACTTTTTAAATGATTTGCCATCGGAACTTGAGGATGTTTTTAATTCCTCAAATTTTTTGAATAGTGAGTACCGCTCTTACGGAAGGGGTAGATTAAGGCATTTGTACAATCTTGTAAAAAAATTAAAGCTAAATATTAAATGTATATCTGACCTTGCCTTAGCTAAGGGCCCTAGTATTTTAAGCAATAAAAGTCTTTATGATCATTTTAAAATTTTACTAAAGCATGGCATCACAAATGAGATGGTTGCTTTTAAGGCAGTTGAGGGCAATAAATACAATCAAGAATCGAGGCAAAAAGATAGAGAACACGAGGTAGTAAAAGATAGAGTGAAGTACAAAGAGGAGTTTAAAGCTAAGGAGCCAGAGGTTCAAAGAGTACCCAAGCAAAATCTAAGTCCAAACAAAGAGCATGATTTAGACAAAGGCTTTAATATTAAAAGTGAAAACACGGATACCATGAGCAAGCAAAAAATTAAAGAGAATGTAAAAACCGAAGCCAAGGAGCAAGATAAAGGTAAGGTATGTGGATGTGGCTTGAAGGTTTGCATTAAAGAGGAGCTTCAAAGGCAAAATCCTGGAATGGTTTTTGTCAAAAGATAAAACACTAAATCTCAAGCATTTTTAATAAAGATTTTGATGCTGCACTGATAAGCTCTGGCGATAAATCAATTTGCGGTTCTAGATTTAGCATTGATTTATAGAGGGCTTCTAGGGTGTTAAGCTTCATAAACGGACAGTTGTTACAATTGATGCAGTCTGGACTGTCTTTTTGACTCCCTGGAACGGTTATAAATGTTGCATCTGGTCTGCTTTGCTTCATTTTATATAATATACCGGGTTCGGTTAATATAATAAATTTTTTAACATCCTTTAGGCTAGATACGAGAGAAAGTAGTCTAGAGGTTGAACCTACATGGTCAGCTTCGCTTAATAGGTTTTCGGTACATTCTGGGTGTGCCATTGTTAAGGCTTGTGGGTGCCTCACTTTTAGCTTTGTAAGTTCTTTTGCCGAAAATGTTTCGTGCACTATACATGCCCCATCCCATAATATCATTTTGCGTCCAGTTTGTTTCTCAAGATATTTTCCAAGATTTTTGTCTGGTGCGAATATTATTTGTCTATCCTGCGGTATTGAATTTATTATTTTTTCAGCATTTGAGGATGTACAAATGATGTCCGAAAGGGCTTTTATTTCAGCAGAGCAGTTTATATAAGTAATTGCAACTGCATCTTTATTCTTTTCCCTAAATGCTGCAAATTCTTTTGGCCTACAAGATTGTTCAAGTGAGCATCCAGCGTTGATATCTGGTAGAATTACTATTTTTGAAGGATTCAGTATTTTTGCTGTTTCGGCCATAAATTTGACTCCACAAAAAGCTATAATTTTTGATGTTGTTGACTGAGCCATACGCGAAAGTTCAAGTGAGTCTCCTATAAAATCAGCTACCTCTTGAATTTCTTCGGCCTGATAATAGTGAGCTAGGATGGTGATATTTTTTTTAACTTTTAAATCAAAGATTTTTTGTTTAATATCCATATGTGAGTAAAATAATGGTAAAAAATTTATTTTTTAAACATAATAAACTTACTTAAAGTAACAAAAGCCACGCCTATAAATGTGTAGATTCCTATTTTGTAATTTTCGAAAGAAGAGGACATAGCTATTGCGATAATCGGTGAAATTAAGCTTGAGTAAGATGCCTTTACGGAGCCTATTCTTTTTATTAAAACGGTAAAACACAGGTAACCTAAGGCACTCGATGGAATAGCTAGATAGAGAAGCGTTATTACGAAATATTTATTAATAACAGGAATAACTACAAACTCACGGTTATCAATAAGTGTGTGGATTGTACCAAATGTGAGCGACCAAAAGGCACCGACAACTAGGCACCAAAAAAATATAATAATAAAGTTTGATTTGATGATTTTTGTTTTACTCTCGTAAAATACGGATCCTATTACAAAAGATAGTGTTGCAATTAAGCATAAAGAAAACCCTTTAGTGACGCCTGATTGATTGGTGATGTTTTGTAAGTTTGGCCACATAACACAAACTAGTCCAATAATACCTAGTGCAGCTGATATATAAAGTTTTTTCCCTATTTTATTTTTAAAATCAAAGAACCAATTACCTATAACATAACTAAGAATGATGCTAAAAGAAAACACTATGGCACTAAAGCCTGTTACAAAATGTAATGCTGCATAATAAAATAATATAAAATTGGCTGAAAATGCAAATGCCGAGTATATGAACACGATTCTAAATTCTTTTTTAGATATTAATAATTTTTTGTATTTTTTCGAAATTAAAAGATACAAAAAGATAGTAAAGGATGCTATAATAAACCTGTAAAATACTGCGAATTCTGGTATTATCACATTGTTAATCTGCCACTTGCCACAAAGCCAAGTAAATCCCCAAGTTACAGAAAGGATTGTAAAAAGAGTAATGTTTACAATAGAATATCTTGAAATCTTCATTTTTATACCAAGTAACATATTAAATAAGAACTGAAATATGTTATACAATTTTTTTCTATTTGTCATTATTTAATTTTACTTTACTTTTTTATACTATATTCATTAAAAATCACGTTTTACAGATTGTTTTTCTTTAATATCATTAATCATGTAATCAACTTCCACTGGAGTATTTTGCTGCTTTGAAGCTTTAATTGTATTTAAATATTTTAAACTTTTATCGTATTTTACAATATTATAGTAGTGGTAAGCCAGCATTAAAAGGGCATCAAAATTATTTTTGCTAAATATCAGGATAGTTTTAAGTCTAAGTTCTGCGTCGAAAAAATTACCATTTTCTAACTGAACCTTTGCACACCTAAGATTGGAGTTTAGAATATCTTTGGAAGCTAACTTGATTTCGTTAATTCTGTTTTTTACAAAAGTAAAACCATTTTTAAAACTTTCGCAAATAAAAATAAAACTCTCTAGAATGTAATGTTGACTTAAAAAAATAAATTGTTCTTTTGTTTTGTATTGAGTTAGCTTTTCGTTATGCTCATCCCTTTTCCTTTTGTGATAAAAGACGGCTCCTTTAAATAAACTACCCAGCGTTCTTCTCATATGTTTCTATATAATCTAAGTATTTTTGTACAAAGTCAAAGCTCTCTGATAGCTTACTTTCGCATTCTATAATTAACTTTGACATAAGGTACATTGTTTTTGCATTTTCGATTAAAATTGATTTATAATCAATAAAGTCAGTTAGTATCGCCTTAGCATTTGCAAAATCACTATTTGCAAATAGAGCCTTAGAGTAAATGTAGCATGCGGTAGAGTTTGTTTTATTTTTATTATAAAGAGCAAGAGCGATTTTTAATTGTTTTTGAACTGAAATATTTTTGATGTAAAGATCGTAATAACGAATATTTTCAATTTTTAAATGTTGATTAAAGGTTTTTAAAAATCCCCTTTTGTCAATTTTTTTTAAATATTCTGATAGTAGTTTTTTATCATCTTGATTACGAATTTGCTTGATTATAGTTTTGTAAAGATTTATAGCATTTTTTGTTTTAAATATATATCTCAGCCTTAAGGTTGTAACTAAAGTTTTAATGAAAATGAAGAATAAAATTGCAAAAAAAGCCAAAACAAAACCAGATGTTGTGTAGACTTTGTAATTTAAAATATTGAATGTTATACTTGTTTGGTTAAATTCGGCGGTTTTATATAAGTATATTAATGCTGACACGACAATGGTGGATTTTACAATCCAGTAAAGCCATTTATTTAGCTTTTTTTTCATTCTACTATATTGTATTAATGAGATACAGCCTCGCTTATATATATGCAGCTTAGAAGCGAAAATATATAAGCTTGCAAAAACGCTATAAATAACTCAAAGGCCGTTAAAACTGAAAGAAATACAAGAGGAACAATTCCAAAAAAAGCCATCGGAGCAACAAATCCAGCTATTACCTTTAGGACAGTGTGTCCCGCGGTCATATTAGCTGAAAGACGAAGTGCCAAAACAAAAGGTCTAACAAGAAACGAGAATAGCTCAACAATAAAAACTAATGGGGCAACAAACATTGGTACCCCTTTAGGGCAAAAGTGAGAGAAGTAAGCAATGCCCTGATTTGAAACCCCTATGATAACTATTGCAAAAAATACAAACATTGCAATGATTAAGGTTGTTGCTATATGACTTGTAATGGTAAAGGTATAAGGAATCATTCCGAGTAAATTTGCACATAAAATAAAAGCAAAAATACTAAACACTACAGGCATATATTTAAGTCCGCCATGAGGAATATTTTCACCAACTAATTTTGCTATAAAGTTATAGACACCTTCGCACAGTACTTGAGACTTAGATGGTATCATTGCTTTTTTGCGAGTTGAAAGTAGAAAAAATCCAGCAAATGCAATTAAAATTATTAATGCAAATAAGGATGAATTTGTAAAACTTACATCAAGACCAACAAAATTAAACTCAAAGATTTTTTTAATCTTAAATTGATCCATTGGATTATGGTGGGATCCTGACATAAAAATCAAAATAAAATATATTACAATAAGTCAAATTAAAGACTCCAGTGAGTGTAAAGCATTTTTATAAAAAGTCAAAAAATAAATCTAATTTTATATTATTTCTTGCAACTAAGACTTTATACTGCAAAATAGAAAAATATTTATTGCTATTTTGCTATGTTTTTAAAGAGCCTTAAAAGTGCCACACTTAACTTGGTAAATCATTTTACTACTAGCTCTAATAATTTTATTACAATCAATCAAGATTTAAAATGTTGCGGAATAGGTGCAAGCATTGTTGACAATCTATTGAATGTTAGCGACTCTTTTTTAGATAGGTATTTATTAAAAAAAGGGCAAATGCACATGGTCACACAAGAACTTTTTGACGAAATAATTAATGCTAACACGATTGCTCATATTGACTTTTGTGGCTCGGTTGCAAATACAATTAGATTTTTGAATTCCTGCGGAATTGAAAGTTTTTTGATTTCAAATGTAGGTAACGACAAAGAGGGTGCGGAATATAAAAATCAAAC
>CAMDBF010000002.1 GCA_945889175.1 Rickettsia typhi | reverse complement strand
ATTGCACCATAAACAGTTGTTACATTTTTGTGTGCCTCTTTTAGAGTAAGCCAGACTTTTTCCCTTTGAACCTTTGCGTAGCTTATTGAAATGATAGCATGTTTTTTGTCAAAAGCCTCAACATAAAAATCAAACTCATCACCAATTTGCACATCAAGTTTTTTAGAATCCTGAACAAACTCGTCCAAACTAACAACACCTTCAGCCTTAAGACCCACATCAACGATTACTCTGCCAAGTTTTCTACTTATATCGACAATTTTGCCTTTAGATATAAAACCGCTGTTTTCACCAGCAGATGTTTTTTTGGAAAGATTGTAAATTTCTTTTGGCATTGTAGCTAAAAGTTCGCTAAATTGGTTTAACTCCTCTTTGTAGACAGCTGTGATGTCGAAATCAGGATCGTTATTGTTAAATAAGGACATTGCAATAATAAAAATTAAGTTAATACAAAAAAATGACCTGTCAACCAGAGTATCATAGATACCTAGCTACAGGCAAACACATTAAAATACACGCATTTCTACCCACTAACGAGAGAATACTATCATAAAAGATATTATAAAAAACCTAGTTGTCAATTAATTTTAACACAAAGACATCTTACCTGTATCAAAAATTAATATACCACAATAAACAACAGATTAATACCACTTACCAATAACATAGTAAAATGGTATTGTAAAAAAATATTAGCTTGGTAATATTACATCAAAGACTTTTTTTGCAAAGTCGTTGGGCTTAGCAATAAAGTCGCCTGCAGTAAGGCAAGCAATATCGTAAATTACATGAATCAAAGATACATCTTTTTGACTAAGCTCTACTGACCTACCTTTGCAATCCTTGTAGTTTGTACACAGACTAACAACAATGGGATGATCCGCATTGACCTCTAAAATTTTAGCACTGAGCTTTGGTAATTGTTTTTGCTCGTAGAGGTACCTCTCCATTCTTATAGTCATTGCGCCATGCTCAGTTGATAGGCAGGCAGGGCTGTCAACAAGTTTGTCTGTAATTTTAACATCCTTAATAACACCGCCAAGAACCGACTTAAACATTTCAACAACATCCTGACTATGGGTTTTTTGCTCCTCTGTTTTAATAACTTCATCCTCAACATCAGGCTGAACATCCTTTGAGGTAAGGGATTTTAAATCCTTGCCATTGTGGTCAATAACAACATTAACCCAAAAGTCATCAACAGAATCGGTAAGTAAGATAACCTCAATGTCTCGCTTTTTAAAACCCTCAATTTGCGGGCTTTGCGATAGGTCAGAATACTCCTCTCCAGTAATATAATATATAGCTTCTTGGTCAGGCTTCATTCTTTGAACATATTCGTCAAGAGTGATATATTCATCGCCTGTTTTTGTGGTTCTAAAAATACAGGTTTCCATGATTTGGTCTTTGTCAGAAGAGTGGTCGCAAAGTCCTTCTTTAATAACATTGCCAAAGTTTTCCCAAAATTTGTAATACTTATTTCTATCTTCCTTAAGCTTTTTTTTAAGTTCACCAAAGACTTTTTTTATCAAAGACTCACGGATTTTTAAAATTTTATCATTTTTTTGAAAAGTTTCACGACTAATATTTAAAGGAAGATCAGGAGAATCAACAACCCCCTTTACAAACCTTAAATATTCAGGTAAAATGTCAGTATTGTTATCAGTAATAAATACCCTGCTTGAGTAAAGTTTTACCGATGCCTTTCTGTCAGGTGCGTATAAATCATATGGTTTTTTTGATGGAACAAATAAAAGATTTGTATATTCAAGGCTACCCTCAACTTTGTTGTGAATAACAAAGAAAGGCTCATCTGCCATGTTTGATGTTTGTCTGTAAAATTCTTTGTATTCATCTTCAGTGATTTCCTTTTTTTCACGCAGCCACAAAGCCTTTGTATTGTTAATAACTTTTACACTACCTTCATCTTCAGTAAATTCAATTGGATATTGAATATGATTAGAATAAAGCTTAATGATGCGCGTAATTGCAAATTTATCTATGTATTTCTCAGCCTCTTCTTCTTTTAAAAATAAAGTGATTTCTGTTCCAGTTTTAAAGTCTTTGTCAACGGTCTCTTCAAAAGAATAGCTAGAAGCACCATCAGATTCCCATAAAAACACTCTGTCTCCACCTGCTTTTTTTGTTTTAACCTTTATAAGGTTTGACACCATAAAGCCAGAATAAAACCCAACCCCAAACTGACCTATAAGTCCCGAAGCGTCGCCACCATCTTTTAACATCTTGGCAAACTTACCAGTGCCAGAATTTGCTATTGTACCAAGATGCTCAACAAGGTCGTTATCATCCATTCCAATTCCATAGTCTCTTATTGAAATAGTTTTTGCATCCTCATCGTATTTAACTTCAATTTTAAAATCATTAAGATCTTTTATTAAAGCTTGGTCTTTTAAAGACAAATACTTAAGTTTGTCCATTGCATCGCTAGCGTTAGAAACAAGCTCTCGCAAAAATATATCTTTATTAGTATATATCGAATTAATTACTATGTTTAAAACTTTTGAAATATCAGCATCAAAAGCCTTTGTTGTTTTTTGAGTCATACAAATAAAATTAAAATAATTATAATATTTCTTAAGTTATCTACTTTAATAAAAACAATTTAGTTTTATAAAAACATTTTGCAATAGACTTTTTAAAAAATCTTGACTTACTTTTTAAATCTATTTAAGTAGTAAATACATTTAGAATATCACATTATAATGCAAAATATTACATTTTTTAGTGTGTGAATTTTTGAATGATTAAAATAAAATTTTTCTTATCTATCAATATGTCTATCACAACAAATACTTTTTTAAAAATTGCCACCCTAAGTGCAGCTACAGCTTTGTCTACTTTTAGCATAGCATCTGCAGCTACTATTGACGGGCTCGTTGAAGACAATTCTATTCCCGGTTCTACTACTACAAGTAAAATTACATTTACCGTTACCAACGGTCAAGACGGTGATGAGATTTACACCGCTGATAAAGTTAATGATAGAACAGGTGACTTCAGCACATTAACAGGGGACGCAGTAGGTAAAACAGACCTTGTTTCAGCTATAAATACAAAAGCTGATGCCTCTGCCGTTTATACAACAGCTCAATCTGATACTAATTTAAGCAATTCTATAGCTTTGGCAAAAACATATGTTGACAACACTTTCGCGACTAAATCTGAGATTGCTAATTTAACAACCAATAACTTTGCAACCAAAGCTCAAGTTACTGACTTAAGTAACAGAGTCAACAAAGCAATTGCTATGGCTGCAGCACTTGACTTTGTTGCCCCATCTGACAACAAACATCTTAATGTTATCGTAGGTTCGGCTGGTTACAAAAACCAACAAGCTGTTTCTGCTGGCTTAACACTAAGATTTAACAATGTATTGTTTGGTGTTGGTGGCTCATTTAGCGGTAGCGAATCACTTGTTAAAGGTGTTGTTTCAATATCCGCATTCTAATCTGCCTAAAAAAACTAATAGTTTTATCTGCTGCTAACAGGTAAAACTAACTCAACTTTGTTACAAATTATTGCTTCAAATCCATTTAATATTCATAAAAAGTTTTTATAAATATTAAACTCTATAAAAACCATATCCAATCATATCAAGAGTTATATCCTCTGCAAGATCATCTTGTAAAATTTTAAATTCTACTTTTAATGATGTAAATTCATTGTTATCCTTAAGTGTTTGCCAAACAACTTTGCGACTAACTGAGTAATTTGTAGTGTTTTGATGAATTTTGCTATAATAAAGCATATAAATTTGCCTAGCAACTTCAAGCAATTTACTTGCTGTTTCGCCAAATTGATATTGCATAACAAAATTATACACACTTAAATCCCGCCCTGAGCTATACAGGCCTAGCTCACTGTCCTTAAACAGGCACCAATCTGCATAATTATGCCCGTGTAAAATTGCAAAAGCTATGCAATTTGCAATAAAATTTTTATCTTTTTGATATTCGTAATCGTAGATACAGGGCTCCTTACCATCGATTGCATAAAGCCCTGTATCATCAGTAGTTTTAGTAATTTTTTTTGGATGCAAAAGCTGATCACTTTTATTAAACCAATTTGCCTTAATACACCATCTTACCGATAGATAAATTAATGCTCTTTCAAGATTTGCAAAGCCAATTGCAATTGGTCTTGTTGGTTTTACCGGCGAAAAATATATACCATTTTGATGTGCAAAATCATTTGTTTCATGCTGCAAATATGCTAAAATTAAATTACTCTCGGCAAGCTCGCTGCCAAACCAAGTGTTAATTACATCTTTTTTATCAGTTGCAAATACGGTTTTGCTACCCTCTGTGTCGTAGACATCAAATGTGATTGACTTTGGAAAATCAAGATTTAAAGCACAATCCCAAATTTGAAAAGATATCGGAAACTGCCCCTTAACATTATCAAAAGTATTGGACTTGCAAATAAAGCCACCACAGAATTTTGCTTTAAAAAAGCTTCTAAAGCCTTCAAAATTAGGTGAGACACAATTTTTTAATGTCGAGAAGGCTCCAATTTTACATCCCTTAATTCTTGTGTAAATATTGTAATAAAACTGCACAAAAAGCTCGTTACTTGCTTTACCTAAGCTGGTCGCATCTTGTTTCATTTTTTGTTTAGTTACCGTTTGAGTAAGTCCAGCATCGTTAGACTCGGTGCCAAATATAGTTCTTTTGTTCGCGTCCTCTTTGTAAGGTGGGTTGATGTAAATGATTAACTTTTGTGGCTCATTTTGTATAATGTGCCATAGATTATTAGGTATTTTGCCGCCTTGGGAGCTGGGCTTCCACTCGTCATTTAAAAAATCAAATTGAAACAGGCTAGAGTCCGGCATAAAATTATTCTGCTTAATTATATCAATGCACTGATGCATAAGGTCGGACATAAAAACTCTTTCCTGATTAATAAGCCCTACCTCTAAATTGCCAGTGCCACAGCAGCAATCCCAAATGT
This sequence comes from Rickettsia typhi, assembly GCA_945889175.1. Classification (GTDB taxonomy): domain Bacteria; phylum Pseudomonadota; class Alphaproteobacteria; order Rickettsiales; family Deianiraeaceae; genus CAMCVL01. The sequence continues at coordinate 61,824 of CAMDBF010000002.1, read as the reverse complement.
AGTAATCATCCTGCCAAGCCTCGCCAAAGGCTTTAGTTAGATAGTCCTTACTTAGCTGCGAAAAGGTTGATGGCGTGTAAAAGGCACCATTCTTTTGCCTATCCTTGTTAAAAACTAAAAGATCTCTTCTTGCAAGTATTAGGGACTGAAAATCCTCAGCGGGCGGCCTTTTATATTTGTTCCAAAATGTCTCGTAAATCTTTTGATTAGTTATTTCTATATCGTCAAAAACATCAAGTTCCCTTCTGTTTTTTGGCACATAAAAAAGCTTTTCATCAATTGTTTTTCTTATTAAAGTTAGTTTTTGCGTTATGGTTTTTGAGCCATCAACATCAATCATTATATCAGCTAAAAAGCAGTCAGCCTTAAGGTCGTCAAGTACTTTTGGGTCTCGGTATTTTAGTGTTTTGCCAACCGTGTCAAGCCAGTCGTGATAAATTGATATAACATTGTGTTTTGTTATCTCGCTTTGTCTTAAGTAAGCAGTGCTAGCAATTTGCTTTAAAGCCGTACCAAAATCTTTTAAGTTATAAAAAATCTGTTTATTTTTTAGTGTCGAGGCAATAATTGCAACCGTCTGCTCGTTAATTTTTGAAGGGGCTTGGTTCCAGTTAATACTTGGGTGACTTAGTGCCTCGTGCACATCATCCTCGTGTATAATCGCACCTTGAAACTGATTAAAACACCCCAAGTAAGGCGGCAATGACTCCCCAAGAATTGCATTTTGTATTCTTGCAGTAAATATTATCTGTGCTAGCATTTTGTCTATGTCTTCACTACCTTTTTTTGCCTCTATCCAAATGTTTTTTAGCTTTGCGTCAATTCTGCCAAGTGTGTAATCTTTGCCCGCTACAAAGCCCCATGATGTAAGGCTTTCAACCTTAAAGCCTTCTTCTGTTTTTATATTCATATTTTTTGATAAAGGTCAAGTCAAATCCAATAATTCAGGCGGATTTTAAAAAGATTTTTGACAATTACTAGTTTTTTATTGCATCTATCGTTAAAAGATGATAAATTTATTTTAAAAACTTAAGTATTTTTGTAAGTAACAAAATGCAAAGCGTTATGAATAACATTAAAAAGCCTGACTGGATAAGAGTTAAAGCGCCAACATCAAACGAATTTAAAACAACGCATGCCTTAGTTAAAGAGCTTAAACTTAATACTGTTTGCGAGGAGGCTGCCTGCCCTAATATAGGCGAATGCTGGGCAAAAAAACATGTTACTGTAATGATTTTAGGCTCGGTTTGTACTCGTGCCTGTGCCTTTTGTAATATTAAAACCGGAGTGCCAGACAAACTTGACCCCCACGAGCCTCAAAGGCTTGCCGAGATGGTATCGGGCCTAGGCTTAAAGCATGTTGTAATTACCTCTGTTGACAGGGACGATTTGCCTGATGGCGGTGCAATGCAGTTTGTAAAATGTATAGAGGAGATTCGCAAAAGAACAAGCTCTACAACTATCGAAATTTTAACCCCAGACTTTAGAAATAAAAAAAACGCCATGGATACAGTTGCAGCAGCAAAGCCAGATGTATATAATCATAATCTTGAAACCGTTCCATCACTCTATCAAAAAATAAGACCCGGAGCAAGGTATTACGGCTCACTAAGACTTTTAGAGAGAGTTAAGGAGGTCTCCCCCGAGATATTTACAAAGTCTGGCATTATGGTTGGGCTTGGCGAAACAAAGGAGGAGGTTTTACAGGTGATGAACGACATGCGTAGTGCAGGGGTTGATTTTTTAACCATAGGGCAATACCTACAGCCCACAAAAAAACATGCCGATGTTAAAGAGTTTGTAACCCCTGAGACTTTTAAATTTTACGAAAAAATTGCATATGCAAAAGGATTTTTACTTGTTGCATCAAGTCCGCTAACAAGGTCATCCTACCATGCCGATAGCGACTTTGCCAAGCTAAAAGAGATAAGACTCAAGTCAATCAAAGCTAATTAACAACAGACCTCTTCCATACCCATTACAATATGAACTAAAAAAGCTATATCTTATAGCATTTCTCATTTCTAAAGAGGCTTATTGATGTAATCGCATTTGCAAATTGACTTTACTAGACATCATACATAACTCCTCCCCTTTTGGTAGATTGTTCGTCAACAACTCCTCGCCTTTTAGGGGAGGTTGGGTTGGGTAATATACATTATACCTCTTACCATTCTATTAACTTTAAATATTACTTCCAAAGTCATGCAAAAACATAAAGCTACTTACCAAACTTAACACACAGGCTCCCGCCCCTTAGCTGGCACTTTTTAATCAAATGGGGGCAGCGGGCGTGTGTTTAATGGGGATGTTTGAAGTGTATTTTTTAAGTTCTGTTAAAACCCCACCCAGCCTCCCCTAAGAGGGGAGAGGTTATTTTGACTACTTACTCTAAAAAGGGGAGGGGTCTTTATTATGTATTTTTTAAAATCAAGAGAATCAAAAGAGTGATAATCTATAAATATTTTGCTATAATATTATTTATAAAATGGATTTGGTATTACAAATGTATTATAAAAATTGAATCTGCTTAGTTAATATCAGCAGATTGATAAGTTTGTTTAATTTGCTTCATTGTTTGGGATTTATTTGGAAGTAAAATAAAATAGCTTCCTTGCACCTTTGTTCTATGAGCCATAAAGTCAGCATTTTGACCGCTACCAAAATATATATCACCCCTTATTGCCCCCTTTATGTCAGATCCTGTATCCTGCGCCATAAAAATACCATTCACCCCTTCGTCAGCATATGGTGTTTTATCGGTTGAAAGGTATAAAACTGAACCATATGGTATGTAACTTGTATCCACAGCCATGCTTGCAAATGGTAAAAGAGACATGCCAGAGCCACCAATGACATCCATGTTATCCGATATTTTAAAAAATATATATGATTTATTGTAAGATAAAATATCCTCTGCCCTCTTGGGGTCTTGTCGCATCCAGTCGTAAAAGTGCATTCCGCTACCGGCAAAACCATTTTGCCTAGCATGGCTTGCAACAGATGAATACTCGTGTCCATTTTTACCATCAAAAGACAAAAACACTTTTTGCCCACTGTCAAGCGTTACTATACCAGTGCCTTGTATATGCAAAAGATAGTGGTCAACTACATCCTTTAGCCAAATAATTTCAAGCCTTTGAGCTTTTAACGCACCATTGTATATTTGTTTTCTTGTGTAATACTTTTCACCTTTTTTCATGTCAAAGGGTCTTTTATACACTGGGTATTTACATTGTGCCGTTTTGCTAACGCAGCCCTGCATTTCAATTCTGTAGTAGCCAGTAAATAAACCCTTGTCCGTTTCGGCCTTTGTGTCAAAAATTTTAAAAGGGGTAAAATTTTGCTCAAAAAAGTCTCTAATATCAGCATTTCGATTAAGTCCAGTAATCTTATCGCATAACAACTCATAATCCTTACTACTTCCTAAATTAAGAATACTATTTTTAAAATCAACATCCCTTGTTTTAGCAAGCTTGCATATGTTTAAAAAAGACAATCTTGCAAGATTAAAATTATGACTATCGTTCCAATTTTTTAAATTTTTATATGAAGTAGGCTTTAAAATAATATTTGCAAACCTATAACCTTTTTGAGTAAAGTGAGCTTGGGGCTTTGTTTCGTCCTGTTGTTCATTTTTTTCGATAATTTCGCTTTGCTCATAATCAAAATGCTCTATCTCTTGCTCGGCCTTTCTTTTTGCAGCAAGCTCTTTGTCCTCTGTAGTTTTATTCAGTATTCCCTCTGGCACATTACCTTCGGTAGATTGCTTTATTTCGTTTACATTGGTAATTGTCAAGCCTACATCCTCACCATCTGTCTGTCTGTTGATAGTTATTTCTTCGTCGGTATTAGTTTTGTATATTAACCTTTCGTCTTCATCGTTTATTATTTGATTATCTTTTTGATTAAGAGTCTCCTGCTTTGAAATTACTTTTTCTATATCTCCATTTGTACAAGAGGCTGCAAATAGGGTTAAAAATACCAATATGTATTTCATAAAACAATAAAATACTATATTCGCAGTGGGGATTCAATAAATTCTTCGTAAAAGTTAAAGATCTTACGACAAACAGCTCCAATCTTGCCATCCGCAACCGCCCTACCATCAATTTTTGTAACTGGTCTTATGCGAGAGTTGGAATTTGTTAAAAATACTTCTTTTGCCACAAATAGCTCATCTACACCAAAAACACTTTCATTAACAATAATATTATTTTTCTTTGCAAGCTCAATTACTCTGTATCTTGTAATTCCGCCAAGTATTTTGTTAGTCTTTGGATGGGTTTGAAGCTCACCTAAGGAATTAACAATAAAAAGATTAGCTGCCGTTGCCTCGGTTACCACTCCATCAATAAAAATTGCATCATCAGCACCCACATCCATCGCCATCTGCCTTGCACGAATGTTTGGTAGTAATTGTATTGTTTTAACATCCCTTCTTTGCCATCTAATGTCGGGGGTTGTAATGCAGGATATGCCATCCGTCATCCATTTTTTTTGTATAACAACTGGCTCTGATATAGTAACCAAAAAACTAAGACCCAAATCGTTAGCAGGTGCATTATGAGCTCTTGATCCAAGCTCACCCCTTGTTACCTGTATGTAAAAATATCCTGTATCCCTAATATTGTTTTGTTGTTGAAGTTGATTACAAATTTGTATAAGAGCTTCCTTTGTAGCTGGCAATTTATTGCCTTCAATCCCAAAATTCATAAATGCACAGGTGCGTTTAAACCTTGCGTAATGGGCGTCAATATCAATAAAATTACCATTATTAAACATTATTACCTCGTAAATTCCGTCCCCAAAGACAAAACCTCTGTCGTCAACTGACACTTTGATGCTTGCATGCTCCTGATAATTGCCATTAAAATACGAAATTTTAGACATCTCTTTACCAATAAATCATACAAACAACACAATAAATTTTGTAAATCTTGTGATTAAAATTCAATAAATGCAATAAAAATTCTAAACTTTATAAATAAAGCCTTCGTTTTAGCTATAACCTTGTTTAATGTATTATGACTTATTTTAGCAAGATTCATCCTTACCGCTGCAAATCTCAAGCCATTGGTTTTCGTCTAAGATTTTAATGCCAAGCTCGTTAGCCTTTTTAAGCTTAGAGCCAGCATCGCCCCCAGCTACAACAAAATCGGTGTTTTTTGATATACCGGAAGCCACATCAAAACCTAAGGACTCAGCATTTTTTTTTGCCTCCTGCCTTGTCATGCGGTCAAGAGTGCCAGTAAAGACTATCTTTTTACCCTCGTACTTAAGACCTTGCTTAACAACAAAATCAACAACTTTAACCTCTTTAAGCAAGGCTGTTATCATGTCAGTAAAGCTTTGACTTGTAAGGCAAGCTTTTATCTCATCTGCGGTTTTAATACCAATGCCATCAAGAGCCAAGATTTTATCGTAATCTTGCTGAGTAAAGGACAAAAGTGCAAAAGCAGTTTTAAAATATCTTGCAAGCATTTTTGAGGCAACCTCCCCCACCCCGTTAAAACCAAGGGCATAAATAAACCTTTCAAGCCCAATGCTTCTGCGGGAATTAATTGATAAAAACAAATTTGCCACCGACTTCTCGCCAAACCTTTCCATCTCAGATATAACATTTAATGCCCGAGCCTCAAGAGTAAATATGTCTGCAGGATTTGATATAAGCTCTTTATCAAAAAATATTCTAATTTGCTTATCGCCAAGCCCAGCTATGTCAAAGGCATCCTTGGAGCAAAAATACTCGATAAAACACAGCATTTGCTCTTTACACCTAAGCCCATTTTTGCATTTAATTAACACACCACCATCGTCCTTTACAAGGACATGTCCGCAGGAGGTGCATTGCTCGGGAAAGACTATATCACCACCAACATCATCAAGGCACTTAAGTATTTTAGGTATTACATCCCCTGCCCTTTCAAGCTCAACAAGGGAGCCTATTTTTATACCAAGCCTCGCAATTTCGTCCTTGTTATGCAGGGTTGCTTTTTTTACAACAACGCCGCCAATATTCACAGGCTCAAGTATTGCAAGTGGTGTAATAACGCCGGTTCTGCCAACGCCAAATGTTACATTTAAAAGGCGTGTTATAGCCTTCACAGAACTAAACTTATAGGCAATCGCCCATCTTGGGCTACGAGCCAAAAAGCCAAGTCTATCTTGCAAGGCTTTATCGTTAATTTTTACCACAATTCCATCTGCATCAAATGGTATTTGATGTCTGTCTGCCTCCATTTTTGCATGATAGCTTGTTATATCAGTAAGGCTACTGCATAGCTTGTAGTCGTTTGCAATAAGCCCAAAAGATGCAAATTTTTGTAAAAGCTCCGCTTGACTTTGATATACAAAATCATCACTACAAGCACCAATTGTATAGGCAAAATATTTTAATTTACGAGTTTTTGTAATACTGGAGTCAAGCTGCCTTAAGCTGCCGGCAGCTGCATTGCGTGGATTGGCAAATATCTTACCCCCGTTTTGCACTTGGGTTTTGTTAAGCTCTTCAAAATCATCTCTTTGCATAAAAATCTCGCCCCTTATTTCAATAAATTCAGGAACCTCATCGCCGTTTAAAACCTTAGGAAAGCTTTCAATGGTCAAAACATTCTCAGTTACATCCTCGCCTACAAAGCCATCGCCCCTCGTGCTAACATGCTGTAATTTGCCTTTTTGATAAAGGGCCGAAAAGCCAAGCCCATCAATCTTAAGCTCCGCCGTGCAGGCTGGCATAAAACTATCTTCCTTACCTAAAAAGTTACGGATTTTCTTAAAAAACTCCTCAAGCTCACCATCATTTAAGGCATTACCCAAGGATAGCATAGGCTTTTTGTGTTCTATTTTACCAAAGATAGCCAAAGGACTCGCCCCAACTCCACTAGAGCTTAAGGTAGAACCAAACAAATCATCGCTTGTAGTAGTCAAAAGCTCCTCTAGCTTTTTTTTAAGAGCATCGTACTCAGCATCACTCACAAGCGGCTCATCCTTTTGATAATAGGCTTCGTCGTATTTTTTAAGCAGTGCTTTTAATTCTTTAGCTCCCATTTTTATTACCTCCCCAAGGTTTTTTTAATTGCGGATTTGATTTTTGCAACTGTTGGTAGGCACTCTCTTTCAAGGTTTTCGGCATAAGGGAGAGGTACAAACTCTGCTGTTACTCTAAGCGGTTCGTGGTCGAGATAGTCAAAGGCTTTTTCAACAACCTGTGTGTTAATCTCGCTACAAATACCAGCGTAGCCCCAGCCCTCCTCAACACTTACAATTCTGTTAGTTTTTTTGACGGACTCTATAACAGTATCAATATCAAGGGGTTGTAGGGTTCTAAGGTCAATAACCTCTACTGATATACCTTCCTCCTCAAGCTCTTTTGCAGCCTGAATAACAAACTTCATGATGTAAGAAAAGCCAACCAAAGTGCAATCCTTGCCCTCTTTAACAATCTTTGCCTTGCCAATTTCAACTGGCTCGTCAAAATCATCGCCAACTTCCTGAATGTCACCGTATAAAAGCTCGTTTTCCAAAAAGATAACTGGGTTAGGGTCTTTTATAGCAGCTTTTAGTAAGGCTTTTGAGTCCTTAGCCGTGTAAGGGGCAATAACCTTAAGCCCCGGGCAGTGAGAATACCACGAAGCATAGCACTGCGAGTGTTGAGCTCCAACTCTTGAAGCTGCACCGTTTGGCCCTCTAAACACAATCTGGCACTGCACATACCCACCAGACATATAGTTTGTTTTTGAAGCAGAGTTGATGATATGATCTATAGCTTGGGCTGCAAAGTTAAATGTCATAAATTCAACAATTGGCTTAAGACCAGTAAATGCAGAACCAACAGCAAGCCCAGTAAAACCGTGCTCGGTAATTGGTGTGTCTATAACTCTTTTTGAGCCAAACTCCTGCAACAGACCCTGAGTAACCTTATAAGCCCCTTGATACTCAGCAACCTCCTCGCCCATTATGTAGACCTTTTCATCGGCACGCATCTCTTCGGCCATTGCGTCCCTAAGCGCGTCGCGCACTGTGATTGTATTTTTTTTGTCTGCCATAAACGACTGCATAATAATATAGTTTTTTATAAACAAAATTCTGTTAAAATTCTTTTGTAAAAAACAACAAATATCAAGTAAAATTATTAGCAAGCAAATGAATTATTAAAAAGAAGAGACTGAAAATCGAACACAATCCACATTAAAAAAAGCTAAGCTTGCTTTTGCCCTTATCTAAGCAGCACTAAACAATAACGACTTATTGCACTGATTAACTAATTGTTAGTAATTAAGAAGTCCTTAATGCAATATTAATCTTATTGACTTAAAATTAATTTGATTTTAACATTTAAGTATTAAAAAATCATTAAATTAAAGCCTAAAAGTTGTTACAAAATATGTCCATTACATCTATGTTTAATTTTACGAATGTTAAATTCTTTCGGTATCGATTAGTAAAAAAATACTTACCAATTTGTATTTTTACCCTAGCTATTGTATGCCTCTATGCTTTTTTAAACAATGCCGAAGCTGGGTATAGTAAAAGAGTGACTTTTGCTGAGTCAAACGAAATATCCGATGGACTTTGTAAATTATTTTATTTAATGACAAGTAGTGTTTTAAAAATTGTCTGTGTTTTTGTTTTAGTTGTAACGGCACTTGGCTTCTTTTTAGGTAAAATAAGCTGGGGTATGATTATTTCGATAGCAGTTGCAGTTGCGGTTATCTTTTCATCCGAGAGTTTGCTTGTTTTATTTGTTGGCAAAAAAGCTGAGGGTGGATGTAAATGTAAGGCTGGCGTCTCCGGACCAGCTTGTAAAGCTACGCCTTAGTATGATTGTTGGAATTGGAACCGATATTGTTTTAAAAAGTAGAATAAACAAAATAAAGGACAAATTAAGATTTGCAAAAAGAATTTTAACCCTAGATGAGCAAGAAATCTATAATACAAAAGGCGATAAACAATCCGATTATTTAGCAAAAAGATTTGCTGCAAAAGAGGCAATTGCAAAAGCTTTTGGAACAGGAATCTCATCTAAGCTTGGTTTTAAAGATTTTGCAATTTTAAACGATTCACACGGCAAACCAATAGTTGTAACAGAGCATGAAGTTCTTGCAAAGTACAGGGCTCACATAAGCATTAGCGACGAAAAAGATCATTGCCTAGCCTTTGCAATAATTGAAAGTACTAACTAGAAACAATCATCTGTCCCTTAGATAAAGGGCTTGAAGCCTGAGCATACTGCTTTGTCTGCATTGAGCCTGCCTCGTAACACTGCCTACCAGAGATTATGGCATTTTTCATTGCCTTAGCCATTAATACTGGGTTTTGAGAGAGTGCAATTGCTGAGTTCATCAATACACCATCACAACCAAGCTCCATAGCAACACAGGCATGACTTGCAAGCCCAACACCAGCATCAACAATAACAGGCACTGATGATTGCTCTATGATAAATTTAATATTTAATATATTTTGCAGCCCAAGCCCAGAGCCTATTGGCGAGCCAAGTGGCATAATTGCAACGCAGCCTAGGTCTTCAAGTTTTTTTGCAGAAATTGGATCGTCATTTGTATAAACCATAACCTCAAAGCCATCCTTAACTAGGGCTTTTGCAGCAATAAAAGTTGCCTCTACATCAGGATATAAAGTTTTTGTATTACTTAATACCTCAAGTTTTACAAGGTTCCATCCCCCTATGTCGCGCGCAAGTCTTAGGGTACGCACTGCATCATCAGCGGTAAAGCAACCAGCGGTATTTGGTAAGTAAGTAATTTTTGCAGGGTCAAGATAGTCCTGCAACATCTCTTGGTTTTTATCTTCAATATTAACCCTTCTAACGGCAACTGTTACTATGTCTGCCTCGCTTGCCTCTATTGCAAGTTTTGTCTCCTCAAGATTTTTATACTTGCCAGTACCAACAATAAGTCTTGAGTTAAAAGAATATTTACCAATTTTTAGCATAAACAATATAACTAAATCAAAGCATCAACAGCATCTTTAATTCTTTGCATTGCGGTTTTAAGCTCAGCCTCGCTTGTGGCGTAAGAGATCCTTATGTAATTTTCGTATCCAAAGGCAGAACCCGGAACACCCGCAACAAGATGTTTGTCAAGCAAGTAGTTTGTAAAATCCATACAGCTTGTAATAGTTAAACCATCGGAGGTTTTTTTGCCAAGCAAGCCTTCGATTGAAAAAAACACATAAAATGCACCACTTGGCAAGGATGTCCAAATGCCCTGAATATCATTAAGGGCTTTAACAACCATGTCCCTTCTTGCTTTAAAGATTGCCATGTTTGTTGCAATAAAGTCTTGGGTACCATTTAGAGCTTCAAGTGCAGCTTCCTGCGATATTGATGATGGGTTTGATGTGCTTTGTGATTGAATATTATCAAGCATTTTAATAAGCTCAGCATTTTTAATTGCACCATAACCTATACGCCAGCCAGTCATTGAGTAGGACTTTGAAACCCCATTTAAAGTAAAAACCCTATCAGCTAAGTCAGGGGCAATTTCAGCTAGGGTATAAAACTTACCATCGTAGAGAATATGCTCGTAAATATCGTCGCATAAAAAATAAACATGTTTATGCCTTCTTGCAACCTCAGCTATACTCATAAGCTCCTCTTTAGTATAAACCTCACCACTTGGGTTTGAAGGAGAGTTTAAAATCACCCATTTTGTTTTAGAGGAAATTGCATTTTCAATTTCAACGGCAGTAGCTTTAAAAGAATTTTCTTTTTTTGTTTTAATAAAAATGTTGGCACCACCAAACAAACTCACAATATCAGGGTAACTAACCCAGTAAGGAGCAGGAATAATAACCTCGTCGCCACCTTCAACAGTTGCCATTAATACATTAAATAGCACTTGCTTTGCCCCTGTGCCAACTATTACCTCGTTTATTTTGTAATCAATGTTGTTTTCTTTTTTAAATTTATTAACAACAGCCTGTCTTAACTCGTTTGTACCGGCAACTGGGGTATATTTTGTTTTACCTAGATCTATTGCTTTTTTTGCAAAGTCTTTAATATTTTTCGGAGTGTCAAAATCAGGCTCGCCTGCACCTAAAACAATAACATCCTTACCATCGGCCTTAAGCTGCTTTGCCTTTGTTGTTAGTGCTATGGTTGCAGATGGCTTTAAACTTAAAACCCTTTGGGAGAAAAACATTTGATTTGAAGGTGACATAATAAAAATAGCAATCAATCATTTACATTAACCTAGTTAGATATTGACTTACTTTGTATATTTTGCAAAAAACCTTGTCAACATTTTTGTTGATATTATTTAACTAAAGTTGCTAAGTTATGTTGAATACTTAAGATCTCTAATTACTAATATAGCTTGGAGGAGTTTTAATGTAGAATTATCTTATTTTTCAATCACAAATACTTGCATAATTCTAAGCTTTTGTTAGAATTGCATTAAGGTATTTTTGGTTAAATTTGATGACAAAAAACAAAAACAGAGTCTACATATACGACACAACTCTTAGAGATGGTGCCCAAACAAGCGGGGTAAGCTTTGGCGTGAGCGAAAAAGTAAGTTTTATCAATAGCCTTTATAATTTTGGAGTTGATTACATCGAAGCTGGGTGGCCGGGGGCAAACGATGTTGATACTAAAGTTTTTGAAACCTGTTATAACGGAAAAGATAAATTTAAAAATACTAAAATTACAGCCTTTGGAATGACTAAAAAACATGGTAATAGTAGTCATAACGATCCAGTTCTTGCTGGGCTTGTCAACTCTGGGGCAGGATTTTTTTGCATTGTTGGTAAAACTTGGGATTTTCATGTAAAAGAGGCTCTTAATATTAGTCTTGAAGACAACTTAAGTGCAATAGAGGAGTCAGTTAGTTACTTAAAAACGAAGGCAAGCGAGGTTTTATTTGATGCTGAGCATTTTTTTGATGGCTATATTAAAAATCCAGATTATGCAATAAAATGCCTTAAATCAGCCTTGCAAGGCGGAGCTGATTGGCTTGTTTTATGCGATACAAACGGCGGAATGATGCCAGATGATGTTTTTGCAATTACAAAAGCGGTTGTAGATGCCCTACCTCAAGCAAAGATAGGCATACACACACATAACGATACAGAATGTGCAGTTGCAAACACACTAGCATCCGTTAAGGCTGGGGCGAGGCTTGTGCAAGGAACAATCAACGGACTTGGCGAAAGATGTGGCAATGCAAATCTTTGCTCTGTAATACCAAACTTAATACTTAAAATGGGTCTTGACTGCGGGGTTTTAAGCGACAAACTAAAAGAGCTTCCAAGCCTATCAAAAAAATTAGATGACTTACTTAACAGAGAACCTCAAATTAACCTACCCTATGTTGGGGCAAGTGCCTTTGTTCATAAAGGCGGACTACATGCCTCGGCAGTATTAAAAAACCCAGCAACATATGAGCATATTGACCCCGAGATTGTAGGCAACACGCGTAAAATACCAAGTTCAAATCAAGCTGGCACTGCAAGCACTCTTGCAATGTTAAAAAAAGTTGGCTTAAATGATGAAAAATATCTCTCAAAAGCAAAGGAAATTACCCTTTTGGTTAAGGAAAAGGAGTCTCAAGGCTATAGCTTTGAAAATGCCGAAACCAGCTTTTACATGTTTGTAAAACGATTTATCGATGGCAAAGTTGACAGCTTAATACTTCAGGATTTTACTAATACAATTAGCTATACTGATTGCACAAAGGATATTATCAGCAATAGCGATATTTGCATTGAAATAGCCAATCAAAACTTACAGCACAGATACAAGGCTAGCAGCAATCACGGCATAGTTGATGCTTCATTTTTAGCAATAAAACAAGCCGTTACAAATGCTGGGAACCATTTTGTCCACTGCGGAGGTTTTCTCCGCGAGCACGATTTTATCAACAGGCACAATTTTATCGACATTGAAATAGCAGATTACAAGGTAAAGGTAATCGCAAGCGACACTCAAGACTCCCTAGGACGCAGCTCAAGATCAAAAGTGAGGGTTGATATAAAAATTATTCAGCAAAACACAAACTCTCAAGACCAGTTAATTTTACACACAACAGGGGTAGAGTTTGACCCAGTAACAGCAAGTATTTATGCCCTTCTTGACGCATATAATTACATCTTTTTATATAGTTAGCAAGCTATTTATTTTTTTACCACAAAATCCTTACAGTAACCGCTGACTATGTAGACAAAATCATCTGGGTTTTCCTCTAATTCACTTTTGGCATTATAAGTGTGCAGTATAATGCTGCCAAACTGACAAAAAGGATAGACTAAAAGCGAACGATTTAAATCCTGCAAAATAAGACTTTGATTTATCTGCACATTACTTGTTAAACTGTAGGAAAATGCCTGTAGCATTATTGGCACTCCATTTTTCATTTCAAGCGAGGTATTTAAATACTCCTTTGAGCTTGGGCTAACAAGGTATCCAGCCTTAGCCTTGTACATAGGTATAAATGTAAGGCTTGCACCTAAGCTTGTTTCATCAAAAGGTAGGTCGTTACTTAAGTCAGGCTGGTCGCCAGTGCAGGCTTGCAAAGCAAGGCATAATGGGAAAACAAGCAAGAATAATGTTTTTACTTGTTTTGTAAAGCTACCTATAGTCTTGAGATATTTTGTCCAAAATTCCATTTATAAAACCTATAATAACTGGGTCGTCGTAGTAAGATGTCGATAACTTGACATACTCACTGATAATAATTTTTTTATTAGAATCAAAGCATCTTGTAAGCTCGTAGACTGCAGCTCTAAGAATCGATCTAACAATTGGATCCAGCCTATAAACAGTCCACTTTGGTTTAAGTTTATGCTTAATGATATCGTCAATTTCGTTAATATACTTAATTATACCAGTAACATCATCGCAGAGTTTTTTTTCCTCAAGTTTTTTCTTCTTGTTAATTAAGCCGTATCTTCCGTAAAAAAAGACATTTCTATATAAAAATACTACGGACTTAACTATATCATCTGGATTAATTTTTTTATCAAGATGCTCGGATGTAATCTCGTCCTGAAAGTTATTGTCGCTTGTTAAAAATTGAATTTCGTACAAATAACAGCACTGCGAAAATGCAAGTCTTGTTAAGCGTTTTCTATAAGTTAAAAATTGCTCAAATCTTTCTTTTTTACTAAGAGACTCAAAAGGAAATGTTTTATGTCCATCGCCTCCAGCATCACTATCTTTTTTTACAAAGCTAGTTGATTCGCTAAATTTTTGAGATGCCAAGGTTGGGTCGTACCCCTCGCTATCACTTACTGAAAGTTTTGCTTTACCACCAAAATTACCAAAAGGTTTTTTAATAAAAGTTGCAATGGGTGATGGTTTACCATTGCCGTCGTCACTAAAAGACATAAACAGCTTAAATACAAGATAAATATTTTAACAAAACTTAGTTGATTATTGATGTTTGCATCAAAAAAGTTAAGCTAAAACAACAATTACAATTTAATTATATCATATTTTATGTTATTTAGCAAGTAATAAGTGATTTGCACATTATTATTACTAAAAACTACATTTATATAAAAATGATACTAGACAACAATGTAAATCTATTTTATTTTATTATCAAACAATTTTTTAAAAATTATACATTTTTTTAAAGATTTTTTATTTAGATAAAGTTTGGTTTTATGTGATCTTGTAAAAAAATCTTTCTTAATCTAAAATCGTTTGGATCCTTGGCTTTTTTTGAAACATCAATACGGCTTGTCAACCTATCAATCATTCTTGTTGAGTAAAACCTTAAAGATGCAATATCAATAAAGTATGGTAACAAAAGTTTTTCAGTTTTAGTAAAGCTTCTCACCGATTGATATCCTTGACTTATTGCATTTATGCGATCTGCAATTATGTTATTACCACTGTCAAAGCACCATGCCAGCATTGCTATGGCAACATCGTAAATTAAATAGCCACTACACGAAAAATAAAAATCAAAAAATCCAGAGATCTTACCATTGTCAAAAAATACATTATCAGGAAAGGGATCTGCATGAATAATACCAAATGGCAAGTCACCAGCCGATTGTTTTGAGGAGCTTTGTTTAAAATTTATTTTATTTAATTCGTTTTGAAAATAGTTAAGCTCCCAGCCATCAAGACCCAATTCAACACATTGTCTAAAAATATCTTTAAATTTAAATATCCAAAATGTATTTTCAATTATATCCTCTATCTCGCTTGATGCAAGCAAGTGAAACCTCGCCAGCATAGCACCAAACTCAAAACAATCATCTTCCGTAATGTCATTTATAGATTTAGAGGTACCATGTAAAAAGGATGCTATTAAAAATGGCTTGCCATCAATATAACCAAAGCTACTTTGGTTGTCTGCTTTTAAAATATAAGGGCTTGGAATGTTATTTTTATTTAGCAAGTTCTGCACTTGGATATAAAAATTTACATTATATTGGTTTGTTCTTGGACCAAAAATTGTTAATACACATTTTTCAATAAAACCTTCTTTTTTAAAGTGTACAAAGTAATTTGAATTTTCACTACCCTCTTCTATTGATTTAATAAGAACTAAATTGTTATAAATATAGCTATACCTACCTAAAGTTGCCAAGACCGCCTCTTTATCGAGATTAAAAAAAACTGCCATAAATTAACAACATTACTGAACTTGCTCTATAAGGTTACCAATCTCATCCGTTTCAACATGATTTAACCTTAATTGCCTAGAATCATTAGACTTGATATTGTATCTTACAATTTCACCAAGTAAATCAACATCGCCATCTGCTAATTGATTATTTTTTTGCACTCCAAGATAGCCCTCATTTAAATCTTGCTTTTTTGAGACAATTGGCGTTGCAGCAATTGAAGTGTTTTCGTCACCGCTATCCACCTCTTCCATGTTTTCATCTTGAGCATCTTGCCCTGTTTGGGCTATATCTTTTTTCACCTCTTGCTTAATAATATCCTGCAAAGCCTCGTCTTCCTTCTCCGTTACTTGATTAGCTATACGCCCATAAAGTAAAAGCTGCCTTAAAACATCAACCTGCTGAATACTTACCGCATCGTCAGTTGCAATTGTTGGGTAAGACTTTAAATAAAGTTTGATAAAAAATAACATTGTTTTTTTATTATCATTATATTTTTTATGATAAACTTCAACATCCTTTAAATCAAAATTTGGACTACGCTTTACCATAGACTCTATAACAACAAATTGGTTAACTGGAAGCCCTAAGGTATTAAAAAAATCATAACTTGTTAAAAAGCTAGCTACACTATTTTTTTGTGTAATCTTTTGATAAGTATCGCCTGAACCAAAAATATTTTTCATTCTAACAAACTGAATCAAAGGACTTGCTTTAAATGTTTCAGCTTCAATGAAAAATTTTGAAACAAAAACTATATTAATCAAACAAAAGCAAACACCAAAGGCAATAGATGTTGCAATGCTAAAACTTAATACTGTATTCTTGGCAAGCTTTGCAGGATTTATTATTAAATTTCGTATTACATTTGCCACAAAATCTTTTAACAAAACATTGGTAAATATTGTTAAGCCGATGAGTAAAAAATAAAATAACAATGCTGCCCGCACAGGGTCCAGTCTTGTATTGAAAAAATCTAAACTACAAACAAAGAGTGCAAAATATGCCCAAAATGTCATCAATCCTTGATTTACAAAAACGGCAATAAAATGATTTTTCATTGCGTGTAAAACAAAAAAAACAACACCTACTATTGTTGCAAATTCAAATATCAGCATATATCTAGTTTTTTTTAATAGATACTAAATTCACTCCATCCATTCCATCTGGTGCAGCAATATTAAGCAGAGATAAAATACTAGGAGCTATGTCGTTAAGCCCACCATGTTTTAAATCAACACCTTTGTAGTCATTTGCAACATAAATAAACTGAACATCGTTTGTTGTATGCTGGGTATGAATTTCTCCGCTTTGACTATCAACCATCTCCTCCAAATTACCATGATCTGCAGTAATAAGCATTGTGTAATCGTTTTTCAAAACCTCTTGCTCTATGCTTGCTAAAAAAGAATCAATATGCTCTGCCGCCTTCTTTGCTGCCTCAAAGTTACCACTATGCCCAACCATGTCGCCGTTTGCTATGTTACAAACAATAAAATCATATTTTAAGCTACTTATTGCCTCAATCAATTTGGCTTGAAGCTCAGGAAGCGACATTTCAGGCTTAATATCGTAAGTTGCAACGGATGGAGAATTTATAAGAATTCTATCCTCACCTTCAAATGGCTCTTCTCTTCCACCGTTAAAAAAGAATGTAACATGAGCATATTTTTCGGTCTCAGCAATATGAAGTTGCCTTAGTCCTTTTTGCGACAAAACCTCGCCTAATGTGTTTTTAACATTATCCTTTGTAAATAATACCTTGCATCCTTGTGAGATAAAATCCGAATAATGCGTCATCGATATTTTATGGGCAAAGAATTGATTATCGCAAATTAATTCAAAAATTTGTCTTGCCCTATCGGATCTAAAATTTGCCATTAAAACACTATCACCATCCTCCACCCCTTTGTAGTGTACTGATGCAAGAGGGTTGATAAATTCATCACTTACGCCGTTTGAGTAACTTTGCTGGATTGCATCCGAAAGGTTTGTAAATCTTAGCTCATTAGCATCGCCGCTGTTGATGAGGTTATAATAGCTTTTTGTTCTATCCATTTTTTTGTCCCTATCCATGGCATAGTATCTACCGCAGGCAGTTGAGACAAAGCAAAGTGAATTATAATGATGCAGTTTTGGTAATAAATAGCTATTAAAATGCCTATCAAAGCTTTGAGGTGCCACATCCCTACCATCGGTAATTAGATGTAGGTGCACCTTTATTCCATTGTTTGTAAAAAAATTTGCAATGGCAACAATGTGGCTTGAGTGGCTATGTACTCCTCCATCGGAGCACAAACCTATTAAATGCAAACTTTTACCACTGAGTTTAAGAGAGTGTAATGTATCTATAATTTCGCTTTTTGTAAATATACTACCATCGACTATTGCCTTATCTATCTTTGGTAAGTCTTGATAAATCACTCTACCAGAGCCAATTGTCATATGTCCAACCTCGGAGTTGCCCATTTGCCCCTCGGGCAAGCCAACACTTAAGCCAGAGGTTTTAAGCATTGACATTGGATACTGTGAAATAATTCTTTTAATATTTGGAGTCTTAGCCTTAAATATTGCATTAAACTGATAGTCTGGATTAGCTATAGAGTAGCCATCCAATATACATAAAAATACTTTTTTCATTATTTGATATTATTAATCGCTTAAACTTCTTTCGTCTAAAATTTCGTAATTATTAATTTTAATGCCAAGTGGGTTAATCATTGAATCTTCGTATGACATTCCACTTGTATTAAAATCATACTTCATGGTCACTTGATAATTTTTAGGACCCTTATCAGCACCTTGACCACTTGGTACCTTGCTGATTCTAAAAATAAAAGTATTATTTTTAATTTTAGGCACAACCTGCTTAATAACGGTATCAATCCTTCCGTTTTTACCAATTAGCATTATAGGGCTTATCTTTTCGTCTCTCATACTTGCCAAAAATTGACCATAAACCTGATCATTTGATAATGTTTTTATAACAACATTATAGTCGTAAGAGTAAGATAGCGGGTCGTAAGTCTCGCGTTTTTTTACATACTGGGTTAAAAAGTGCTCAATGACTAATGGATTTGCATCACTATAACTTTTAACACTCTGTGTTGAAACACTTGTTGGGATAAGGCTGCTATCACTTACCTCAATTATATAAGGTTCAATGGAGTTTTTTTCTATCATTACCTTGATTACAAGTAAGCTTGCAATCAATGCCGTAAAGCAGGCAAGACAAAAGATAAACAAAAAGTTCCTCTGTACTAAAGATATAAAGTATCTATCCGTATACCATGAATGCGACATTCTAAGGTCGGCTAGCTCCTGTTTTGTAAGCTTCTCCTTCATAAAAAAACTGTAATTCAACTAATTAGCTAATAGGTATTTTACATTACTTCTTATCATTTGTCAAAGAGTATAATGTAAAAGCTATAAATCAAGAATATTTATATGTCCAATTTTACGACCCTTGCTAAGCTCGCTTTTGCCATATAAATGAATTTTAGCATTTTGCATACCTTCATACTTGCTAAGCAAATCAATTGTATCTTTACCTATTAGGTTTATCATCTTACCCTCTTGCAACAAAACAGGGGTAAGCATTGGCTTATCTGCAACAGCTCTAATGTGATTTTCAAACTGACACACATTACATAAATCCATGGTATAATGTGCTGAGTTGTGTGGCCTTGGTGCAATCTCGTTAAAAATTATCTCTTTATTCTTTGTCAAAAAAAACTCTACCGCCATAGTGCCTTTGTAATTAAGAGATTTTGCAATTAACGAGGCATACTCCTTAGCTCTTAGAATAAATGGCTGTTCGTTAAAAGCTTTACTTACAAGGCTTTCAATTAAAATGCCATCCTTGTGTTTATTAATTGGCGAGGGGTAGAACACAATATGCCCATCATTACCTCTTGTTAAAATTACAGAGAATTCAAGATGAAAATCAATAAAGCTTTCGGCTATATATTCTTTATCATTAAAGCTGATGTTATCAATACTTACTTGGTCAGTAATTTTACACTGCCCCTTTCCGTCGTAACCAAACTCTGTTGTTTTTAGTATAAAAGAACCCTCCTTGGCAAAAAAATCTTTTACATCATCCTTGTTTGTAATTTTGATAAAAACTGGGGTTTTAATACCAAGAGAGCGTGCTAGAGTTTTTTCTCTTAGTCTGTTTTGACAGGTAAAGATTGCCGATGGGTTTGGATTTATTTTGCTATCTAAATTTTTAGTTGTTATATTTTCAAACTCACTAGTTGCAAAGTCGTTTTCATTAATAAATTTATTAATTGCTAGGCTGTCGTCGTAGCTACCAACAAATTCGCTATTTGCAAAAACTGATGCAGGGGATTGAGGTTTGTCGCTATAAATATTTACAATAAAACCAAGTAGAGAGGCTCTGTAAGCTAGCATTCTACCCAGTTGCCCGCTACCAACAATGCCAAAACTCTGCGAGTATAAATCGCGAGCACCTTTTACCATAACTTACTTTTTATAAAATTTAAAGACATAATTAACACACTAAATTTTGTAAGCTTTTGTAGAAATTGCAAGTAAATTAATTTTTCGTAAAGAGTCCTTTAGAGTGCTAATTTAATTATAACTTACTACCCCAAAGGTGGCGTATGTTTTTAACAAATATGCAAAAACTATTGATATTTAAAATACAAATAGCTTAATTATCTAATATTATTTTATCGCCAGTTAAATATTAGATCATTGGAGCATGAAAAAGATAATGAACATCAAGCCATATGGTTTGAATGAAGTTAAATAATCTTTATTTACATTATAAATAAAAAGCATGGCAAAAAAAACTAATTATGTTTGTAATAACTGTGGTACAGTTTTTTTAAACTGGGCAGGGCGTTGTACATCTTGCAAAGAATGGGATTGTATATCCGAGGTTGAAAAGGAGGCATTTAAGGCTGGGCTTGATCTTGCTCAAAATGTAAAAAACATTAAGGTTTTAAGTCTTGAGAGCGACACAGAGTCTTTTATAAACTCAACCCCAAGAAGAACCAAGTTTAGCGAATTTGACAGAGCACTTGGCGGGGGCGTTGTTAGGGGTGGGGTTTATTTAATTGGAGGAGATCCTGGTGTTGGTAAGTCAACAATCTTGTTGCAAGTATGTGCAAAAATTGCCATGGATGGTAAAAATCCTGATGCAAAAATAAAGTTAAATACAATTGATAACGAAGGGGTATATTATATTTCAGCAGAGGAATCGCCAAGTCAAATACAATTAAGGTCAAAGAGGCTTGGTATCGAAAAATCTCCTGTAAAATTAATATCAACTACAAGCATAGAGGATGTTCTTAGCACTTTGCATTCGATGAATGGTGGGGTTGTTGTTGTTGACTCGGTACAGACAATATACTCAACCAATATTCAATCTTTTGCAGGAAGTATATCGCAAATTAGGTTTTGCGTTGGAGAAATAATTAATATTGCAAAGGCAAAGAATATTTCTGTTTTTTTAGTGGGTCATATAACAAAGGACGGCCAAATTGCAGGACCTAAAGTTTTGGAACACATGGTTGATGCCGTGCTTTACTTTGAAGGCGAGAAGAGTGGTAAATACAGAGTATTAAGATCAATTAAAAATCGTTATGGACCAGCTGGAGAAATAGGATTATTTGAAATGTCGGCTGGTGGATTTATCGATGTTGAAAATCCTTCACAGGTGTTTTTACTTGACAAGGGGCAAGGAATTAACGGTATAGTAACCTTTGCTGGGGTTGAGGGAACTAGAGTTATAGCTTCGGACATTGAAGCATTGGTTTCAAAATCTTTTATTCCAATGCCACGAAGAAATGTTGTAGGTTTTGACCCAAACAGGCTTTCAATGCTCTGTGCAATTCTTGATAAACATGCAGGGCTTAAACTTTTTGACAAGGACATTTTTTTGAATATTGCTGGGGGCATGAGGGTTAACGAAACTGCAGCCGATTTAGCTGCCTGCGTTTGTATATACTCTTCCCTCTCTAATAAAATAGTTGATCCAAATATGATTTGCTTCGGTGAACTGAGTCTTTCAGGGCAGGTGCGTCAAGTTTTAAACACGGAGCAAAGAATTATAGATTCTGTAAAAATGGGATATAAATCTATTATCTGTCCCCATTTTAACGGAGAATCTGTGTTTAAAGACAAACTGGGCACCGAGATTAACATTAAAACTGTTAAAAATATTAAGGAATTGCTTAATTTTTTGTAACACTTTTTTTGATATTTTTTGCGATATTGTAAAAAAATAAAAATATAAAAAAATATTGACTATTGCAAGTAAAGGATATAACCTTGTTTGTCTATGATATATGTATGTGATTTAAGTATAGTATTCTAAATTTTATGTTGACCAACTCTACGCATTTTTTTTACGACGACAAACAAAAGAAAAAATGGTATATAATTGATGCTACTGGTCTTTGCCTTGGCAGAATGTCTGTTGAAATTGCAAAAATTTTAAAAGGTAAAAACAAAGCTACTTTTACATCTAACAACGACTCTGGAGACTATGTTATTGTTACAAACTGTGAAAAAGTAAGTCTTACCGCTAACAAGGAATACACAAAAGTTCTTTACAAGCACACTGGCTATGCTGGTGGAATAAAAGAGGCAAGAATTAGAGATATCCTTAATGGTAAAAACCCTGCAAGAGTTGTAAAACACTCTGTTGAAGGCATGTTTCCTCATCACTCAAAACTCGCTTACGAACAGCTCACAAAGCTATTTATTTACAAGGGCGATGCCCATCCTCATGCTGCACAAAATCCTATTAAACTTGATATAGCATCTTTTAATAGAAAAAACACAGTAACTACAAGTAATAATTAATAATTTTTTGATTTTTCAATTATGACAACCAAAAAACAGGTCGAAACAGATGTTAAGACTGAAGTAAAAAAAATACCTACAAAAGTACAAAAACAACAAAGTGTAGACACAACAAAAGAAAATCCATCTGTTGCAAAAAAAGTTCAAATTAAAAGTATCGAGAACCCAGTAGCAGAATTACCTGTAAAAGCTCCAAAAGTTAAAAAAGCTAAAGTTACCAAAGCAAGAAGAAAAACTTCCGTTTGCGTAATAAGGGAAACTTCAAAAGGTGGTATAATTCTTAATGGTAAAGCTATTAAGGACTACTTTACTCCAAAGTACTTTACAGATGTTGCCCTACAACCTATCAAAACATTAAAAGTAGCTGGTCATGTTATTGACGCTGAGTCAGTCAATCTTTTTGCAAGCCTTCACGGAGGTGGAATAAAAGGTCATGCTGAATCCTTTTCAACAGCTTTTGCAAAACATATTTCAGCTAACAATGAGGAGTTTAAAAAAATATTAAAACAAGCTGGACTTATCGCAACAGACTCTAGAATTGTTGAAAGAAAACTTCCTGGTTTTAGAAAATCGAGAAAAAAAGAACAATTTTCAAAACGTTAATTTTATATTTATTTATTTCTATGTCTACTACTGTTAGAATAGCAAACGTTGCAATTCCTGCTAATAAAAGACTATTTATAGGTCTGGGTTACATATATGGTGTTGGCGTTCCTTTAGCAAAAACTATCTGTCAAACATTAAAAATTAATGATCAGGTAAAATTCTCTGACCTTACTGAAGAACAACTTGCTTCAATAAGAACTTATATATCTAAAAATATTGTTGTTGAGGCTGACTTGAGAAGAAAAGTTTTGGATGATATTAAATCTTTAATAGCAATGAACTGCTACAAAGGTACAAGACACAAAAAAGGCTTGCCAGTTAGAGGTCAAAGAACTAAAAATAACGCAAGAACCAGAAAAGGTAAAAAGAAAAGTAGTTAATTGAAGTAACCAAACTCTAATAAAATATTTGTATTATTTTTGTATTTTCATAAATGTCTAACGATAACAAAAAAAAAGGTAATGATAAGAAGCAAAATCAGGCTTCCGCTTCTACTCAAAAAAAAAGAGTTAAAAACCTTGCTTCAATAACAGTTGCAAAGTTTCATATTCTTGCAACAAAAAACAACACTATTGTTGTAGCCACAGATCCAGCTGGTAATGCACTTGTTGGACAAATTTCTTCAGGTAAATTTTACAGAGGTGCAAAAAAATCAACACCATTTGCAGCAAAAGATGTAACAACAAAACTTTTAGAGCAAATTTATTCATTAAACATCAAAACAATTGATGTTATCGTTAAAGGGATAGGATCTGGTAGAGATGCAGCAGTTGAATCTATTAAGAACTTTTGTCTTAATAATTCAAATTTTATTGTCAATAGCATTGCTGATGCGACTCCATTTCCACACAATGGTTGCAGAGCTCCTAAAAAAAGAAGAGTGTAGTCTTGCTTTTTTTTAGGTTAAATAAAATAAATTTATATAGTTTTTTAAAATTTTAGTTATGTCTAGTAAAAATCAAGGCTTTGAAATTCCTAAAATTTACGACTCGATAATCTTTCCCGACGAAATGACAGAGGAAGTAATTGTAGAGGGTAAAAAATCAATTATATCTATCTATCCGATAAAAAAAGGTTTTGGTGTTACTATGGCAAACAGCCTTAGAAGAACCCTATTATCATCTGTTCATGGATCTTGCGTTGCAGGTGTAAAAATAAAAGGTATTTCACACGAATTTTCAACCATGCAAGGTGCAAAAGAAGATGTATCCACCTTTATTGCAAACTTAAAAAAAGTTGTTGTTGCACTTGATTTCAACGAGGAGAAAAAAATATCCTTCACTATTAACAAAAAAGGTATTTTTACCGCAGGCATGATCCCATCATCAAAAGATGTAACCATCCTTAACCCAGATCAGTACCTACTTGAATGTGTATCTTCAGAATCTCCTATAGAAGTTGAGCTATTTATTAACAGTGGTTTTGGTTACGTACCTACTATAAACACTTTACAGGATGATGAAAAAGACATAATGCTAATACCTATTGATTGCTACTATTCACCTGTAACAAGTGTGTCTTTTGTTGTTGACGAGCAAATGGTATCAAACAATAAAACTCATGACAACTATGACAAAATAGTGTTAACTATCGAGACAAATGGCTCCGTTACGCCTAAAGATGCACTGAAAGTATCTGCTTATTTAATAAGACAGCACTTAAGATTTATCGTGGACTTTGTCGAAAGAGACCTTGGTCAAGTCGACGTAAAACAAATAGACATCAATCCTAACTTAATTAAAAAAGTTACCGAACTTGAATTGTCAGTTAGAGCAAGTAATTGTTTAAGAAGCGAGAACATAGGCTATGTTGGTGAACTTGTACAATTTACTGAATCTGATTTAATTAAAACTCCTAACTTTGGTAAAAAATCACTTGATGAAATCAAAGAAGTTCTTGAATCTGTTGGTCTATCATTGGGCATGACAATTGAAAACTGGAATGAAATAAAAGAAAAATATATTATAAGCAAATAAAAACCAAAATATGTCAAAAGAGGATGTTATTATTTACTACGGACTTGTTACCGAATTACTAAAAGATGCAAACTTTAGGGTTGAAATTAATGCCGATGCAAATAACAACCCCGTAAGTAAAAAACTTGTTATTTGTCACCCATCTGGCAAAATTAGAACCAATAGAATCAAAATTGCAAACGGCGATATAGTCAAAGTTGAATTTTCACCCTACTCTATAGACAAGGGTCGTATAGTTGAAAGGATGAAGAATCAGGCATAGCATTCTTTATTTCATAAATCAAATTCTTTTGTATTTATTAAGTGTATTTCTCTCTAAAATATATCACCGTTGCAATTGCTGCCTTTGGGCTATTTTGCTAATATATTCTTGCAGAATATATTGATAATGATAACAGATATTTTATACAAACTGTTATCGATCCAGTCGAATTGAAATGTATCACCGAATATTATGCTGGCTGGCTATCTAAGTTTAACGATGCCAAAGATGCATTCAAAAATGAAAACACTAATCTTTTACTTAAAAAATGTTTTGAAGAGGGCAATTTGAGACAAGAGGACAACAAGCAAGCTGTAATTAGCAACTTAAAAGATAGTAGTCAGGAGTCTCAAAAAAAGCTTCTACAATTAGCTTTAAAGAATTTGCAGAAACATTTCAAGAACTTAAAGAAATGAGATTTAACAAAGACCTGTTAATTTTAGATGATTTTGAAATTTATTTAAAACAAGGTGGAAGTGCTGGAGAGAGTTATTATGACTCTTTAAGGGGTCACGATTGTGTCCTTTTACATGACTTTATTTTACAAAAAGCTAATAGTTTATACAATTTTTGGCAGCAAGATCCTTTAAATATTAAGGATGTTGTATTCAGCTATAAAGTTTACATTACTTTAAAAAATATAACGGACATCCTTGAGGATGAAAATGAAAAAGCTATAAAGGTAACCTTGCAGAATCAAAAACAAGAGTATAAGGATTTGCAACAAAAATTAGACAATATATACAAACAAGTCAAAGAATATGAAGTTAGTAGATTGACAACTGCAATTAAGAAAAAAATTAAACTAAAGTATCCATCTATCGATAGAAAATGTGATTTGTTTTCATATGCTGCAATTGGGGTGCCATTTACAAAATCTTGCTTGTACACACTAAGCGGTATGCAGGTTAAGCAGGTTGTTAATAATGGAATAATTCTTTCCCCAGTGTACCAACCAATGTCATACGGCTACCAAAGTGTGCATAAAAGCGTTTTGCTACGCACAAATAACAAACAAGTGGTGAACGATGACTATATTCATGGCTACGCCATATGCGACAAAATTATTACTTATACAAATATTTTTTTTGCCTCAAACACAATTAGATCCTGCCTCGATGTAACCAAAGAAGTCGATAAAATCATTAAGAAAGAGCTTAACAAATATAATAATACATGATATTTTATGAGCGAAGAGAAAATAGAGCTTGTATGATAAGATTTATCATTTATAAATATTATACCCAATAGCTTATTGCAGGGCAAATAGGTTTTCAATTTTATCAAGGTTTTGTGCTTTTATTAAGTCCATTATGCGAGAGCGTTTTTTGGCATAAAACTCCCTGTCTATGGAGTGAATTATATCACCTATCGTTCTCTCGTCTTTTAATCCATGTGAGTAGAAAAGAGCAATGACAAAATCTATAATTAAATATTCGCAGTACAAAACAATAAAGTCTTCAGTATGACTTGCAAAGCTAGAGGCTGGAAAGAAATTTTCAGCAAGCTTAACCTTAATAAATCTGCGTAAATATTTTTTATTTTTTACAAAACCATCCTTTGCAGCCTCGTATTCTCGATACAAAGCCAAGGGGGTAATACCTTGGAGTTTAAGCTCATTTAATTTTTGCAAAATTAAAGTAATAAATGGCTTATTACGGGTTGTTATATTAAGGGTTAAATCAATTATATTGTCAAAAATGTTTTCTTCAAAATCATCGTTCACAGTAAAAGCTTTTAAAGATACATTACTTAATTTTAATATAGAATCAATATTTTGTGACAATTGGCTTTGCTTTGTTTCGTCAAAAAGCTTTGATGCAAAATATAGAGATTTTACTGCCTGCCGTGGGTTTGAAAAAGACGAAACAAAATCCATAACCTTTGCAACCATGGATCCAATATTTTGCCCCCCTAGCCCGTTACCATACTCGGATATTTGTCCTAATGATTTTTTAATGCTAACAAAATGATCTGAGATTTTAAAGTTTGTCTCCTCCTCTTCATTTAAGATAATATAGGCAACCGCAGGGCAAGATGTTGTGCCTGTAAGATAAATTTTTGAATTAAATGCCTTGTACATCTGCGGAAAATAATTGCATATCTCAGGAAGCATCTCGGCTCCTTTGTTTTTATGTATGGAACATATTCCACCTTGAAGCTGCACGCAGGATTTTTCCTCACCTGTAGTTTGCATCCTTAGAGTTTCGGGTCTGTAGGGGTTTTGTTCAATGGATTCCAGTAAGTCAGGAGCCTTAGCCTTCCATTTTTCAAGAGTGGGTTTGTCAATTTCTATGGTCCAAGAATTGCAACAATCGTTAATGCACTTGTCTTGAATGCAAGCATATTTTTTCATAAAGCCAAATGTTGCAATCTTAACACTATTATCACTATATGTTTGCTTGCTTGACATTAAAAAATGAAAAAATACACTAACTACAGTTCGTCAGTAATTATGTTAAGGTTTGTAAAGACACAGATTCTGCCTGCAATCTCAATGCTTTTCTTTGCAATTTCAACTGCACTTAAGCTTGAATTGGTTTCCATAAGGGCAAGAGCAGCAGCTCTAGCATAATTACCACCGCTGCCTATAGCGGCTACACCAAACTCAGGCTCTATAACATCACCCGAACCACTTACGATATAAGTTTCTTTTTCGTCTGCAACTATCATCATAGCTTCAAGTTTTCTTAAGTATCTTTCCTTACGCCAATCCTTTGCAAGCTCAACTGAGGAGCGTAAAAGATTGCCATTGAAAGACTCAAGCTTACCCTCTAATCTTTCAAACAAAGTGAATGCATCACTTGTTGAGCCAGCAAAACCTGTTAAAATTTTGTTATTGTGAAGTCTTCTTATCTTTCTTGCAGTCGATTTAAAGATAGTATTACCTATCGAAACCTGACCATCGCCAGCTATTGCAACTTTATCGCCTTTTCTTACGCAGATAATAGTTGTTGCATGCATTTTAACCTCACCGTTAAGTTCTGTCATTTTATACTCAAAGAATATTTTGTAGATTACTCCTTACTATTCTTTTTTTTAGATAAGTAAGAAAAGTCTTCCTGTAATTTAGCAGATTTACCAATTCTTTTTGATAAGTAGTAAAGTTTAGCTCTTCTTACAATACCATATCTAATTACCTCAATAGAAGCAACTAATGGAGAGTAAATTTTAAAAGTTCTTTCAATACCGTATTTACCAAGACTTAGTTTTCTTACAACTATAGAACTTGCTAGACCGTTTTTTGTTACAGCTATACAAGTACCTTCAAAAAATTGAGTTCTTGTATTTTGATCTTCAACAATTAAATAACCAACTTTAACCTGAGCACCAGGTCTAACATCTGGTAAATTTTTTTGTGCTTTAAGCTGAGTAATTTGTGCATTCTCAAACTTAGTTGATTGAAAGGTTTTCATAAACAAAAATAATTAAATTAGGCAATAGACTTAACTTTTTCAACTATGCTTGCAAAGGCTATAGGCTCTTCGGCAGCTAGTCTTGCAAGGTTTTTTCTATCAATGTCAATGTTAGCTTTTTTAAGACCGTCGATAAAAGTTGAATATTTTAAACCATGCTCTCTAACAGCAGCATTTATTCTTATTATCCAAAGACCTCTAAAGTCTCTTTTTTTAATCTTTCTACCAATATAAGCATACTGCATTGCTTTTTGGGTTTTTCTAACTGCTATTCTAAAACAGTTTTTTGCTCTACCTCTAAATCCTTTTGCTTGTTTAAGAATGTTAGAATGGCTTTTTTTGGTCATTGTGCCTCTTTTTACTCTAGACATATATTACAATTATAGATAATATTAAATAAATTTTTTAAACTATGAATTAGTTATGTAAGTATTTTTTTACTAATTTTTCATCACCAGCACAAGCAACTGTCATACCTCTGTTTTCTCTAATTTGTCTGTTAGATCTTTTACGCAAGTTGTGACGCTTGTTAGCTTGAGTCATTTTAACCTTGCCACTTGCAGTAAATTTAAATCTTTTTTTTGCGGCAGATTTATTTTTTAATTTATACTTTTTAACCTTCATAAACACTTATTAATAAGAACAGCTTATTTTTATATATAGCTTTTTAAATACACTAGAATAAACTAGATAGATATTCTTAAACACTTATCAGCAAATTGCAAGTAAATCTTTTATTTTTTCAACCAAGTCCTAAAAAGGATTTAATAAAAAAGTTGAAAATAGCTAAAGCTATATTAGTATTGTAGAATTAAAGTAATAGCTAGTTAAGTTATCACTGATTTGCTTTTTATAAATATGAAGATACTACCATTTAAATCAATAAACACTAGTTTTGATGTAAGCGAAAAGCCTTTTGTTAAATACAATATTTTAAAAAAGAATCATATTTTTTTAATAGCCTCGCTCTGCTTAACTCTTGGCTCTTTTGTTTTATTTTTTACAAAAGGATTTAATAAGTCGGTCGATTTTGCAGGTGGTGCACAGCTTGAATTTTACTGCAAGCTTAATGCAAGCGGTCAAAATGTGCCAAGTGCCGACCCTGAGGCCTGTGCAAACTTAGCCTCACAAACATTAACAAATGATGGCTACAAACAATTTACTGCAAAAGTTAAAAACAATAATGTGTTATTGCAGTTTAATGCTAAGGAGGCAAAGTCGCAAAAAGAAATAGACTTAATCATCGAAAATCTAACAACTAAAATGCAGCAAAATGGCATTGATTTAGTAATTGAAAAAAGCGATTTCATCTTGGAATCCTTTAGTAGCGAGCTTGTTTTTAAGTCAATACTAGCTCTTGCAATAACATTTGTTGCAATAGGTATCTATGTTGCATTTAGATTTAAACTTGCCGAAGGAATAAGTGTAATGCTAACTCTAATACACGATGCAGTGCTAACTATAGGCTTTGTATCCTTAACATCAGTAAGCTTTGATATGTCAATTATAGCCGCAATTCTTACCGTTGTAGGATACTCAGTCAACGACTCGGTTATTATATTTGACAGAATCCGTTCAAACAAATACTTGCTATCAAGACATTCAAAATTCTTTGTTATATCTAAGTCAATAAACGAAACTTTTGCAAGAACAATAGTGACATCGCTAACTACCATCTTTTCAATACTTGCAATACTTATTTTTGCAGGACATGTAATTCAAGGCTTTGCCTTTACAGTTTTGTTTGGCGTGGTATTTGGAACCTATTCTTCAATCTTTATATCCTCTGCCCTACTTTTATATTTTGAAGATTAATAAAAACAAAGCATCATGATAGCATCAATTGATGGCATTGTAAAACTCGTAGCAAAAGATGGCATTATTTTGCAGACAAAATCTGGACTTGGTTACTTTGTTAACCTTACATCATCCGCAACACATAATGCAAAGATATCCGATGAAATATTTTTATTTACAGAGCAAGTAATTAAAGAGGACTCCCACATGCTCTACGGCTTTAAAGAATACGAGGAATTACTATGGTTTAGGGCATTGCTTAAAGTATCTGGTGTTGGTTCTAAAACTGCACTGAATATCATATCAAATATTGGCATAGGCGAAATTGCGAATGCAATACAGGATTCCAACGAGGCTCTATTTGCAAGCGTGTCAGGTCTTGGTAAGAAAACTGCTAATAGAATAGTAACGGACATGCAAAAGGAACCTCACAAAATACACATTCTTCTTGCAAGCACTGATTGTTCGCTTATAGAAAAGCCATCAGCACCAATTACAGAGGAGAAAACTAAGCCCACTGAAAAACCTACAAAGCAAACTACAAAAGCTGCAAAGCTAAGTGAGGGTGTAAAAACTGCAACTAAGGAGGATTTAAAAATACAAAGAGAAAGGATAAATGATGTCTCTCTTGCCTTAGAGGCTTTGGGTTACGACAAATTAAATGCCTTTACAATGGCAAGCCTAGCCTGCAAAAACAACAAGGATGCAGGTGTGAACGATCTTGTAAAGCAGGTTTTGCAAGGGTTTGATAAAAACTAGCTTAACAATATCAAAGTAAAATATGGCAATAGAATACATAGGTATTGAAAATTTTAGAAACCACAAACAACAAAGCTTTGACCTACAAACTACAAAAAATTTAGCTAATATTATAGGCTTTGTAGGCAAAAATGGCGTTGGTAAAACAAATATCCTTGAGGCAATTTCTATGATAGATGGCTCAAAGGGTTTAAGGTCTGCAAAGGTAGAGGAGATCAAAAACAAGGATACAAAACTTGATTTTAAAATCTTAATTGACATAAATGGAGATAGAGTTCTTCTTGAAGGGGTAAAGGCTCGTAAAAAATTTACTCTTAACGGCTCGCCGCTTAAAAGCTTTTTTGAAGTTTCGCAAATGATTTCAACAATCTGGGTTAGTAGTGAGCTTGAATATTTGTTTGCCCATTCGCAGTCGACAAGAAGGGATTTTTTTGATAAGATTACATTTTGCTTTTTTAACAATCATTACGCACTACTTGCAAAGGCACAAACACTTGCAAGCGAAAGGCTTAACGCCCTATTGCAAATAAATGACGAATCAGGCTTTATACCCCAAAGCCTACTACCAAGCATTGAATACATAGAGGGCAAGCTTAGCGATACAATTCTTGAAATTACGCAAAATAGAATTAGCCTTACCTCTTACATAAACTTATACCTAGCAAATAATAATACAACCTATCTTGCAAGCGTTAAGCAAGTACTTAAATATTTTGAAGGTCAAGGTGGTATTACAAAGCAATCAATTAAAGATATTTTTGTAAAGAATAGACTTAAAGATAAATTTTCAAAACAAACAAACTTTAGTCATTTAAAAGTTACAACCTCGCTTTGCATTAAGGGCAAGCATGTTGAACTAAACGAATTTTCGGCAGGAGAGATAAAATTTATACTTACAGAGCTTTGCTTTGCCTTTGCTGCAAGCTTAAAGCAAATGGAGCCAGCAAGAAACATCATACTTATTTTAGATGATTTATTTGCAAAGCTTGACACAAAAAACCTCGCACTTATAATTAATTACATTGAAAACTGGCACTTTGGACAAGTCTTTTTTTCCTCAACCTCCTCCATCCCCCAAAAGGAAGATGACCCAAGGTATAAAATCTTTGTTTTGTAAAAATACAAAACTACTTTATCTAAATCTTTGCATTTCAATATCATTAATATGAAGTGTACTATTTTCAACATTAATAAACATTCTTCCACTATTATTACCATTTTTTTGAAAATCTTCAAATTGATGATCGTTATAAAGACTTATTTGATTTTCAATATCCCTTTTGTCAAACAATGGTTGAATTGCAACAGTTTTACTTTTATTAAGTGAATTTTTTCGATATAAACAATTACCTTCTTTAAATTCCTCTTCGCCGGATAAATTGTTATTAGCATCAATCTGAATTCCATTAACATTTGGATGATTTGATGTTTGTAAATTTAAATTGTTAGACTGTATTCGTTTTTTATAACTTGGCGTAATTAAAATATTTAAGAATTCTGCATTCAAGGCATTTTGACAAGAATTAATATCTCTTTGATGTTTTTGATTAAAATTTGTTATTAGACTTGTTTGTTCAAATTTCATCAATGTTTCGAACATTTGAGTTTGTGATTGATGTAGATTACCGTTTGCTAAGTGAAACGGCCACAAAAGTATTTGATTATTTCGTATTCCTATATGATAGTTTTTTTGTGATAACTCAAATTGTACGAAACCGTCATCAAGATTAAGGTTCTCGGATTGTGTTATTTTTTCACGCATCGTATTTTTATTGTATTCGTTTAATACATGTGCAATATGAACGACAAATTGCAATTCAGTATCTTGACTTAATAATCTGTCAACATCTAAATTACCACAATACTGCTCATAAGGAATTGAGTTATCCCCTAAAAAACTCTCTAAGCTTTGAGATTGATTTTGAGCCTTTATATATAATGTTAAAAGACATATATATGCTAACATATCTTCTCCAGAGTATTCTGGACAGATGTTATGATTTAAAACATTGGTAACTTTAAGAAGTGCTTTATCAGTGAATCGTCCATCATCTTTTAAAAGAAATGGTAGTTTAGAAACTTCCGTCTTTCGATAAAGATATTGTCTACGCATCAAATACATTTGCCCGAAAATAACAAGTGCAGTCAAATACGCTCCAGGTAAAAATGGGTTTTTCAATTTTGAATCGTTTACAAATTCATAACCAATAGGTGTTAAGAAAAGATTTGCTCCAAGTATCAAAGTTGTTAATGATAAGAATGGTAATGCATAATAGGTAACAATTCTACAAAAGATGAAGGACAGCTTTTTACAAGATTGATCACGAGACTTATTCGTTAAAGAAGATAAGGCAAGATTACCCCATTTTAATGTAACATTTTTTTGTTTAAAACTACAAATGCGAAGGTTAGTATTTTTAATAATTTCAGTGCGATTAAACAAAGAATCATGAAGTACTCTTTCGGGACACCAAGATTCATCAGAGAAAGAAAGGTTTGTACCACTCCATATATTCTTTGTAAGAATATTATTAGTCTTTGAGTATTTCAATAGTAGGCACTTTAGTTCATGATTTTTCACGGATTCACTTAAAGAGGCATAATTCAGTTTGTATTCTTTTCCCTTTATATCTGTGCACTTAATTTTAGAATTATATAAAGCCATTAAAAATAAGCCATGATTACGCCTAGTTTTTAAATATGGCGACAATTTGTCTTCAAATTGCCTTAAAACATCTTTATTAATTCTTTCTCCTACCTCACAAGTCGCAAGTTCATCAGTTGGCAAGATTACACTCAAGTAGTCTTTACTATTAATTAACTTATCTACTGCGATAGCCTTTTGATTTGCCTCTTCAATGTACCTAAGGTAGTAGCCAATAATTTGTTTGTCTTGACGGGTAAGATTTGGTAGTATGTCGGTAAATATTTTTTGAAGTAAATATGTTTTAGGATTCACTGTTCCCATTTCCAAAAACTCTTTTAAAAAATCTGAATCCACTATATTCATGGGTAACTTGTATAATAAAACATAATAAACATTAGCATAAAAGGATAATAAATTTGTATTTACACCTTACTTCAATGTCAATGTTAATCTAAAAAATTCTGTAGCAAAAAACAGGCAACACTTGAGTCTAGTTTGTTTTTAAGTTTTCCATTTTTTTTTATACAGTGTAGGCTTTGGACTATCTCGGAGGAAAAATTTTCGTTAACATAAAAAATATTAACATCGATATAGGTCTTGCTAAATATATCGACAATAGAGTCAATGATATTGCAAATTTTTAGCTCTGGGTTTTCTTTTGTATTTTTATTACCAGCCTCGGCTGCAATAAAAGGATAGCCCACCACAAGTGTTTTGCAATTGTTTGCAGCAAAGCATTTGGCAATTAAATCAAAATCAGTCTTTATTAGTCCAAGAGGTGATGCAAATCTAAGGCAAGAAGAAGATACGGCAACCCCAGTTTTAAAAGAGCCAACATCGAGGCATAAAACTCTTGGTTTAATTAAGTCTTTTTTAAGTTCAAGGCTGTAGTCGTTCTTAAAAACTCTTTGCATGATTTTAAGCTTTATTGCTTCGATTTTTTTTAATGAAACCCCTAATCTCAATACAAATCAAAAGGCATACTCCTACAAAAATTGCTGAATCGGCAACATTAAAAGCTGGCCAGTGATAAGCACCAATGTGAAAATCAATAAAATCAACAACTCCGCCAATAGTTGCCCTGTCAGTAATATTGCCAGCTGCCCCAGATAAAATTGTACAATAAGCTAGCTTTTCGTAAAAGTTTTTTGCAGTAACAACTAAAAATATCAAAACTAAAGATATTAATATTGTAACGGCTAAAATAAAATACCTAGCCCCAAGACCCGACAGCATACCAAAACTAACACCATCGTTAATCACTAAGGTAAGGTTAAAAAAACTTGTTATAGCTATATCTTCAAACTTTACTATAGTGGAATTACCGTAGACATAAACTTTACTTACTCTGTCAATTACAAAGATTAAGCTAAATACAAAAAATAATAATATTTTCTGTCTCTTGTTTATACTTTGAGATCCTGAATTAAGAATTTTAAATATCATATATTATAATTTAGGAAATAAATTTTGCAAAAGGCTCTCCGCTTTAACAATATCTTCTTTAGTCAAAAAGTTATAACGACCCTCTCTGGCAAACTTAACAAAATCCTGCAAGGTAATAGAGAATATATTAACATCTATATATTCTTCCTTCCAGTATTTGTAATTTTTTAAAACGCCTTCGTGAGTAAAATAAAATTTTTGCTTAAGCATGTAAATCGACTTATCGTTATCCGTCGTAGTTGTTGCCTGCAATCTAACGCTATGCAGATGTAAAAAGCCAAAGGCAATAATTCTTGGTATTGCACTTGTTATAATTCCTTTGTTTTGGTTGGAAGGTGTTAGGTCATATGCAAATTCAAGCCTACGATTATACTTACTCCAGTCAATAAATCCGCAGCCTCCCACAAGCTTGTTTGTTGATTTTTCAGCTATACACCAGTAAATTATGTTTCTTTTATAAAAATTATTTACTCTATAATTTAATTCGTCTCTGGCTTCGTCATGATTTTTAAAAACAAGACCATCAGGTAAAAACTCCTTAATGCCATTAGTATTGTAAAAAGTATAATAATCCACAACATCAGCTTCAGTGTGTTTTCGTAAGATATACTCATTGCCATGCTTATCGAAAATACCAGAAATTACAGGAAACTCATTAAAAGCATCCCTATAAATCGCACTAAGCTCGCTATAATCTATTGCCATTTACTATTATAATAAATTATTTTTTAAACTTATCTGGAGTGTGGGTTTTTGTTGTTATGTCAAAAATAGAATCCTTTACGCTAGCATCGTAAATAGTTTTTGTCATGTTAAGTACAGCCTTAGAGCTTGCATCCTCGTGAGATATAACAAAGATTTGCTTTAAATCCAATCCATTATTATTTGTTTTTGCAAAAACTAGCCTAAAAGAACCCTCCTCTGGCATGTCCGTTTTTTCAAACTCCACTGTAATTGATGTATCTGTCTCCTGCTGTGATATCAACTTAACATCATTATCGCTAAAAGAAAATACTCTTTTAACCAAGAGGGAAACAATTGTTTTTTCAGCTGACAAAAAACTAACCTGATCACGCTTTCTATCATAATAAGTGATTATTCCATTATTAACAACAACAGTTAATGGCAGGGCATCGTCGTATTGTAAAAAGATTTTGTTCGGTCTTTTAATAACAAGTTTACCGTTTGCAGTAAAACCACTACCATCAGTTTGTATAAAATCTGCACTAAATGTTTTTAAAGAATTAAAAAATTCTTCAATTTTTTTTGCTGGTAAGTTAAAATTTTTGTAAGTTTTTTCAGGATTTTCTACCTTAATGACATCGTCGGCCATAGCAATCCCAGTTAATGTAAAAAGCGATAGCAAAAAAGTAAGAAGAACCTTTACAATTAACATTCCTTAAAATACAAAAAATCTCAAGATAAAACCCTAGCAATAAAAACATTTATATCTAATGTTATGACATAGCTTTTATATTTTTCAATATATTCTTTTTGCACCTCTGTAAAAAAAGTCTTTGGCAATATTTTTTCATTTTGATCCAAAAGGCACACTGGTCCACCAAGCTCTCTTGTAAAGCTTAACAATTCTTTAAGACTTGTAAAATTCAGTTGATAAATTAAGTTTAAAACGCTAGGATCGCAAAATTTACTTTGTCTTAAAAGCATTCCAAGCACTTGGGTATCAATGCTTGGCATAACCATCTGATAAGCCCCACCAAGCATAGAGCTTTGAGTATTTAAAAGAACATTACTTAATTCCTGCAAGTTTTGCACTCCAAAGAATGCACCATAGAAAAGCTTAACATTTTTATTGACAAGCTCCAATCTAATTTGCTCAAGTCTTGTTTTTATATTATTTTTGTAATGCAGAGTAAAGATTGATTCGGCAGCCTTGTAATTACAAGTATCATTTGACGAGTCAAAAAGAATGATACTATTTGCAACATCTGCAATTTGCTCTTTGATAAAAGCATAAAAGCTAGCTGCACTTGGGCTATCTAAATTAAGTATTAAATTTTGCTTTGTAAAATGTTGAAAGTCGCAGATTAGATAGTCAAATCGTCTCGACAAAAATCTATTAGAATTACAAAATTTTTCATTAAACATTTTTTATATCATTTATTTTCCGATTCCTCCTCGCCTTCTTCTTTTTGCTCTTCACTTTCCTCAATATTTACATCCTCGTGGCTAAGTTCTTCGTATTCTACAGAGTTAGTGCCCTGATCTTGAGAATCATCTTCTATGTTCTGAGTTTCCGAGCTTGAATCATCAGATTCATTTTTAATACTCTCATCATCACTTGCAAGAATTTCGTCAAATTTTTTCAATACATTAACATCATCAATGTCCATATCGTCAGCCTTACCATTTGCAATTAGCATGGCATAGTAGCAAAGATCAGCAAAAGGAACCTTGTTTTTATCAGCTAACTGCTTAACCTTCGACATTGCCTCCATTACATCAGGGGGAACCATTCCACCTTTTTTTGATACAAAATCTGCCTGAAAATGCAATGGGTGATGAGTCTCGTCAGGCTCGCCAATAAAAAAGTCAACAGGCACTTTTTTACCTTGAAAGTTGCAATCAACTACTATTTTTCTCGTCATGAAATTTATAAAACAATGCTATACAATTTGTTATCTATAATACCAAAAAATACAACAATTTGCAAGCACTTTGTAATACTAAATCTTTAAGAGTTCATACATTTTAAAAGTATTTTCTCTTTTGTAAATCCAAAATAATCCATAACTTTTGAAGCAGGTCCCGACTTGCCAAAAGTATCAATTTCGCAAAGAATATCCTTGTCGGCACGAATGTACTTGTAAAAAGACATTACATTTGCCATTTCAACAAATACTCTTTTTGCATCCTTACCGCCTAACACATAAGCTTTGTAATTATCATCTTGCTCGGTAAATAGTTCAAGACAAGGTACAGAAATTACCGATGCCTTAATACCCATTCCCCCAAGTTCTTTTGCCGTCTCTATGGCAAGAGCAACCTCGGAGCCACTAGCAAAAAATCTAAATTTATCATTAGATATATCCTGCGATTTAAATACAAAATATGCACCCTTTGCAATACCTTCTACATTTTGGCTTGTTCTGTGATAACCAAGGTTTTGTCTTGACATTGCAAATGCAGAAGGCACTTTTGGCGAGTTTAAGGCAATTTGAAAACATTTAGCAACCTCGGCTTGGTCGCTTGGTCTAAAAACTCTTAAGTTTGGTATCATTCTTAAAGAGGCTAAGTGCTCAATGGGTTGGTGAGTAGGTCCGTCCTCACCAAGAGCTACCGAGTCGTGAGTAAAAACATAAACTACCCCTATCTCCATAAGTGCCGATAGCCTTATTGCAGGCTTTAAGTAATCGGCAAAAACTAAAAATGTCGAACCAATTGGTAAAAGCCCGCCGTGTAGGTATATTCCGTTCATGACAGCTGCCATTGCATGCTCTCTTATACCGTAGTGTAAAAAGTTGCCACTAAAATCATCTGGTTTTATTGATACTGAGTGCTTAGTATAAACACAGTTTGACTTTGCCAAATCAGCCGAGCCAATAATAATATTTTCGTGGACTGATTGCAGTAAATTAAGCACATCACCACCAACTTGCCTTGTAGAGTTTGATTGCTTTAGTTCGCCTTGAGACTTAATATAATCGTTAATTAAAGACTCTGATTTTACAAAGTTCATTTGCATAAATTCCTCAAATTTCGTCTTTAATGGACTTACAGATAGGTTTTGATGCCAGTTATCATATTCTGCTTTACATTTAACACCAAGGTCTCTCCATTGCCCTAATATACTTTGCGGTACTTCAAGCTTACCATATGCCCAATCAAGATTTTTTGCGACCTCCTCTATCTCGGTTGCCTTAAGTGGTGAACCATGAACATCCGCCGTGCCTTGCTTTGCACTGCCTAGACCTATTTTTGTTGAACAAACAACGAGTGATGGCTTATTGTTGTTTGAGTTTTTTGCAGCATTTAAAGATGATTCAATTTGACTGCAATCATGACCATCGCACTCAAATACATTCCATCCTGAGGCTTCAAATCTAAGTCTTATGTTTGTAGAGTTTGCAATCTTGGTGCTTCCATCAATTGTAATTTCGTTACTATCGTAAATTGCAATTAGTTTTGCAAGCTTTAAGTGACCCGCAAGTTCCATAGCCTCCTGCGATATACCCTCTTGAAGACATCCATCGCCCGTTAAAACATATGTGTAGTGGTCAACCAAGGTGCTTGAAAAAGTATTATGTAATTTTTTTTCAGCAATTGCCATACCAACGGCGTTGGCAAAGCCTTGCCCTAATGGTCCTGTTGTTACCTCTATAGCATCAAGATAGCCATACTCTGGGTGTCCAGCAGTTTTTGCCTTTAGTTGACGAAAGTTTTTTAAGTCCTCAATATCAATGTCAGGATAGCCGCAAAGGTAAAACAAAGAATACAAAAGAGCCGACGCATGCCCAGCAGACAAAACAAATCTGTCTCTATTTTGCCACTTTGCATCCGGTGCATAAAATTTTATGAATTTTGAAAATAAAACACAAACTATATCCGCAGCCCCAAGTGGCATACCGGGGTGACCTGAGTTAGCAGACTCAACTTGCCACAAAGATAAAAATCTTAAAGCATTTGCCATGTCTTTTAAATTGTTGTTTTGCATAGCTATTAACAAAAATGTGCCTTAATCTTGTCAACCAAACTGAGCTCCTCCCAAGTAAAAAAGCCATCCTTAGCCTCTCTACCAAAGTGCCCAAAGGTTGCAGTTTTAAGATAGATTGGTCTATTTAATTTTAAAAAGGTTCTTATACCTTTAGGAGTTAGATCTATGTTATTTTTAATAAAATTAATAACATCTTGATTCCTGACCCCCTGCTTAAGAGTGCCTGCACAGTCCATAAAAATTGATATAGGATAAGAGATTCCTATGACATATGAAAGCTGAATTGTACATTTTTTTGCAAGACCACTTGCAACAATGTTTTTTGCTAAAAATCTTGCCATGTAAGCTGCTGACCTGTCTACCTTTGTAGGATCTTTACCACTAAAAGCACCGCCGCCATGAGGGGCATATCCACCGTATGTGTCAACAATAATTTTTCGCCCAGTAAGACCAGTGTCCGAAACTGGACCACCTATTACAAAGTTACCCGTTGGGTTGACAAAGATTCTCTCGGGGCTAGGCAGTTTTTTTGAAGGTAAAATTGATTCAATAATAGGTATAACTGTTTTTCTTATTTCCGATATTGACACATCCTGAGGGTGTTGAATTGAAAGAGTTACAGAGTCAGTCTCAATAACCTCGCCAGAGTCCGAGTAGACAAGGCTAACTTGGCTTTTAGCATCAGGTCCAAGATTTATAATTTTACCTTTCTTACCCAAATCCCATATGGTTTCAAGAATTTTATGAGCGTAATATATTGCCGATGGCATAAACTGGGGAGTTTCGTCGCAGGCATAGCCAAACATAATGCCTTGGTCACCTGCTCCCTCGGGTTTTTGGGCAGTTTCGTCAACACCAATTGCTATATCGGCAGATTGCTTGTGAAAAATAAACTGAATATCAACATCACTCCAGTTAAAGCCATCCTTGTCGTAACCTATGTATTTTATGTAATCTCTTATTTTTTTCTCCAAAACATCTTTATTCAAAATTGACATATCCTGTACCCTACATTCGCCGCCAACAATTAATGTGTTTTTTGTTGCAAAACATTCAAAGGCACCTCTGGCATCAGGCTCGTGGGCTAGTATGTGGTCGAGCAATAAGTCAGATATTTGGTCGCAAAGTTTATCGGGATGGCCGGGCGAGACTGACTCACTTGTAAAAACAAAACTCATTTGTAGTTTTTATAAATTTTAATATTAAAAGCTAAGTTATTCCTTTTTATTTATTTTATTTATTATTTCATTTTTTTAGACAAAGTAGCAATGCTATTTAGCTGAGTATCGTCTTTGGTAATTTGAGTAACATTATTAAAAACTGTTTCAACAATTTTAGCTTCAATTATTTTGAGGTAAATTGATTTTAAATTTTTTATTTTTGTAACATTAATTATTTCAATATCGTCAAAAGTTTTTTTTGCAACAATTTTAGCATCCTCAATAATTTTACTGGCCTGAGAGTTAGCCTGCTTAATTAAAATTTCGGATTCTGCTTTTATTTGTTTTAAATTTAGCTCCATTTGCTTTAATTTACTTAAACTCTCTTTTTCAAGCTCAACGCAAGAGGATATTAAGTTTTTAATATAATCAACCTTCTTTGCCAAGCCCTTAATAAATAAAGCTTTAAAAGGTTTGTAGGCGGCGATACAAAATATTACAAAAGAGAGGGCAACCCAAAATTTTTCGTCAAAATGAAAGTGATTCATAAAGTAATTTACACAATAAAAATTCCAATTTAATTTATAAACAAAATTTTATTCTAATACTCAAATTAAATCAAGTAATACATTACATCAAGCCACTAATCTTTGGCATTACAAAAATTAAAGAAACATTCGCAACAAGAATAGCAATGTTCAGTGAAATTATTAGCTTTGAAGCAAGAGAGCAATGAGGCTTAGTATGATTTGGATTTAAAGCATCTTTAAAATACATGTGATGCAAGATTTTTAAGTAATAAAAACAAGCAATTACCGAAGCCACAACCCCACAAACAGCAATGGTAAGAAATCCAGTGCTAATTGCAGAGTACAAAACTGCAAATTTAGTTATAAAGCCTGCAAATGGCGGAATACCTATTGTTGAAAAAATAGAACAAAGTATCAAAAAAGAAAGTAATGGATAACTTTTACCAAGCCCATTAAGGGATTCAAGAGTTTTGTACTTA
Source organism: Rickettsia typhi (assembly GCA_945889175.1). Classification (GTDB taxonomy): domain Bacteria; phylum Pseudomonadota; class Alphaproteobacteria; order Rickettsiales; family Deianiraeaceae; genus CAMCVL01. Next base: position 19,625 of record CAMDBF010000002.1, on the reverse strand, counting down.
CATCTTGATTTTACCTCAGCTACTGAAAGTAATGACAAAACAGAGAAGATGCCAAGACCATAAAAAGTTAAATAAATTAGTGGGGTTAAAATTTCAAAACCCTCGCTTGATTTAACCGAAGTAAAAACAGCTAACACCAAAAAACCTGCATTTAAAATACCACTATAGGCAAGTAATCTTTTGATATTTGCTTGCCTTATTCCACCAAAGGAACCAAATGTAAAAGAAAGCCCAATTGTAGCAAGGCAAACAAGATCAATAGTTTGTGCGGCATCCTGCCCAACAACGACATAAATAAGCCTTAATACCTCCGCTAAGGCAACAAGTAAGGCAACCTTTGGAAGGCTTGCAATAAAAAATAGATTATTTTTTTTAACAGAACTGTACAAATCAGGTGCCCAAAAATGAAAAGGTGCCAAAGACAATTTACCAAATAAAGCAAATAAAATTAAACAAAAACCAAATACAACACTTGGCTTGTTTGCAATTGCATATATAATGCTTGAAAGCTCCATTGAACCGCCAGAAACATTGGCACCGCTGTTGACACTTGAAATATTAATCATTGCAGCTGCGGTTATTTCGCTAAAATCAAGCTGCCCATAATTAAAGTAAATAAGAGAGATTCCATAAAGCATTAGGCAGGAAAGTAAGGCTGAAATGATAAAATATTTCAACACACCCTCAAATCCATCTTTGTTTGTAATTTTAATTCCCGATGCAGCAATAAAATAAACAGGTATAGCTTGAAGCTCAAGAGATAAATATAATGATAAAAAGCTTGTTGCAGATAGCATAAAGCATCCGCCAATAAAACAAAGCAAAGTAAGCGCAAAAATACTAAAGGAATAGTTTTTTTTGTAAAAACAAGTAATGACAAAAAGGGACAGAAATCCTAACATCAAGCCTTTAGCAAAGCGAAGCTTTTTGTAGGATAAAAACATTCCATCGTAATAAGCCGTGGAATCGTAGTGTTTATAACAAATAATTGCAGCTATAAGTGCAATACTTAGGATTGAAAAGATAGTAAATAAGTTTTTTTTCAAACCTTCATTTTTTACAAATGATGCAAAAACTACACTGAGCAAGGCAATGCAAAGAGTGGTGATTTCGACCACAAAGGAATTGATAAAATCAATTGAAAGAATTTGATTCATACTTTTTATGCAAAATTAATTAGCAATAGACCATCAAAACATCGGTTACCTTACATTGTATTTTTTCTAAAGATTTAATCAAGAATTTTCTAATAATTTACTTAAGCTTGCTAAACAATCTTGGACAGAAAAGCAGAAATAATACTTTATTTTTAGATAGATATATTACAAAGTTTGTGATATATCTACACTCCTTTGGATAGCTTTTAAAAATAGAGAAATCGATTGCAAGTTTAACTTAAGCTTTGGCATTGGCGACAGAAGATGCCAGTAATTGTAAATAGATTTAAGGATATTCTTATACAATACTCTTTATGATTCGTTCCAAAAAAAAGATATACATCTCCCTTTTGTTTTACCATGGGAGCGGAGCAATGTTTATTAGGTCTTTCCCATGTTATCAAAATTCTTCCCCTTCTGGGAGTAGGGGAGAAAGTCGCAGGGGGTTTGATTTAAGTTTATAAGCATAACAACGCCTAATACAGCCTTTCACAAAAAAAGGTTTTTTGGCTTGTATTGAAGAAATAATTATAAAATAAAGCTTGAATTAATAATGAAAAGATTTTAACAATATTTTAATCTATTTTATTATTAATTTTTATAATTTATTTATGCAGAGCATAATAACACAAGACTTAAACGCAGCAATCACAAAGTTTACTGAACAAGATATATTCAACAATGTTAAAGCTATAGTAGAGTTTTTAAGAGCAAACACGCAGACAACCTATAGATACGATCCATACGATGGATCTTTAATCGACAAACCTTTGCCACCTATTGTTCAAGATAAAAAAAACGAAATACTAACATACAGCATTAAAAATGAGGCACCATTAGAGGATGGTGATTTAGATGATATGAGTGAAGGCGATATAGAACAAGATGAAAAAGAGAGAAAATGGAATGACCAAACTGCGGAGAACTCAGCGTGGGAAGCTATTTGTAAAACAAGCAATGAGGACTCAAAAAAAACATACAAACAATTGCTAAAACAGATACTAAGTAGTGAAAGTGACGAAGTTAAGAAAGCAATTACAAAAAACTTTAACATTGCATACAAAACATTGCGTCTACATGCTTCAAACCCAGCTCCTCAACAAAATGACGATCGGGAGGAAAGTAAGGAACCAGCTAAAAAAATAGAAAGCCAAGAGGAAATTGGTTTAGAATACTCACCCGATAAAAACTCGATGTAGACTATCTTAGGTAGCCAAGCTCAAAGACAAGGAGTGGCATCGATGATAAGCGCTATTCTTACAAAAAGAAAGGCTCAAGAAAACAACAATTTAGACCAAAGAGAGCTAAACTTAGATGAAAAATCGATCCAGACTATCTTAGGTGACCAAGGTGAAACACCAAGAGTGAGTTTACACCAAGAAGAGCTAAGCGACAAAAATCAAGGAGATGGTGAAAAAAAGAGAGAGGAAAAGTGGACACTAAAAGACGAGCTTAAAAAAAGAATGCAAGGTAGCCATCGTTAGTTAAAGCTATATTAGCTTTTAAGGCTTAATGCAAAGCACCAAACCTTTGTAACTTACATATAGGGGTTTGGAAGTTTTTAAGAGCATTTGACTGATATCATTTTTAACATCTTGTATATCCCGAGTGTCGTCAATGTATGTAATTTGATTTTGATATAAATGTTTTTTACTTTGAGGGGATGGAGTTAAAGAATTGCAATCTCTAGTGTAATATTCTTCCTGCTGGGGCAAACTAGGCTTAGTTGCAGAAGGCTTTAACTCTGCAGGCTTTGGCTTTGTAAAATTTTGCGTTTGAGGCTTTGAGGCTTCACTCTGTTTATTCTCGTATTGCTTGTCGCCCTGTTTGTTTTTATAGTCAAACTTGCTACCAGTAAGATTTGTTTTTGGTGGATTTGCAATAAACTCTTTGATGTCAAAAATATCTTTAATGCTCAATCTTGGGGTTTCATCTTCCGTTTTCTTCTCAACAACAACCTCAATGCCAACAAGGACACCTTCACTTACTAGATCTTTTTTTTGAACAATCAAATCACCGTTAAACATCATACACTCGTATATACCCTGAGTATCCGAAATGTGAACAAAGGCAAACCTACCACTCTTGCCACTTCTTTGCTTAACAATATTAACAACCCCTGCCATTTTAATGCTTCTGTTACGATTTTCGGAAGGGGTAATTTTTGCAAGCTCGCTAGACCAAGTTACCCCAATATTATTTAAGCTATCAATAAAAGGTTTAATTGGATGGCTTGAAAGGTAAAATCCAAAGGCTTCAAACTCTGCAGATAGTTTTTCCATCTCGTTATAATCCTCTGTCTTTGACAAAACGATTGTATTGTTACCACTTTCCCCATCGCTATCATCACCAAAGAGACTTTCAGCACCACTCTCTTTAATTTTTTGACTTGAGGCAGCAAGTCCAACAAGTTTTTCGACATTATCAATAATTTGCTTGCGGTTTGGGTGAATAAAGTCAAGAGCCCCAGCCTTTGCAAGATGCTCTATTGCCCTTTTGTTTGCAACTTTACCCCCAAGCTTTGAGCAAAAATCAAAGATAGATTTAAACTGCCCACTCTCCTCTCTAATTCTTACAAGCTCTTGCATGCTTGCAATGCCAACCGCCTTTATGCCAGCAAGTCCGTAGACAATTTTATTATCTTTAATTGCAAACCTAGCCTCAGAGTAATTTACATTTGGCAAAACAACTTCAATACCCATATCCCTTGCCTCGGCAATAAAAATATTTAAATCTTTGTCGTTGTCTATGTCCATGTTAAGGCAGGCGGTTAAAAATTCAAGTGGATAATGAGCTTTTAAGTATGCTGTTTGATAAGATATTACCGAATAAGCAGCTGCGTGAGACTTATTGAAACCATAGCCAGCAAACTTTGCAATTAAGTCAAAAATTTCATTAGCTTTTTCCTTTGCTATATTATTGCGGGAGCATCCGTCAACAAAAATTGCCCTTTGCTGATCCATCTCTTCCTTAATTTTTTTACCCATGGCTCTACGGAGCAAATCAGCCTGACCAAGACTATACAAAGCCAAAACCTGTGCAACACGCATTACCTGCTCTTGGTAAATAATAATTCCGTAAGTTTCGTTTAAAACCTCAGCTAAAATTGGATGTGGGTATTCAATCTTTTCCTTGCCTAATTTACGGTTAATGTAACTTGGAATGTTCTCCATAGGACCCGGTCTGTTAAGCGATGTAAGAGCAATTACATCTTCAATTTTATCTATGTGCATTTGCCTCATGGCACTGCGGCACACAACACTATCAAGCTGAAACACACCCCTTGTAAAACCGTTCTGCAGCAATGTAAAAACCTTTTGGTCATGCATGTTAATGCGAGAAATATCCACCTCGTCACCACACTGCTCTTTAATAAATTTTATCGTGTTTGCAATAACAGTTAGGGTCTTTAAGCCTAAAAAATCAAACTTTACAAGCCCTATGGACTCAGCTGGCTTCATGTGATAGCCAACAGCACTCATATCATCCTCGTCCCCCCTGTAGAGCGGAACGATCTCAATAAGATTTTTATCACCAATAATAATGCCCGCCGCATGGGTTGACATATGCCTATTTAACCCCTCAACCTTTAAGGCTATGGTTGTTAGTTTTTTAATGTTTTCATCGTTTTGAATCTGCTCCTGCAAGGTCTTATCCATATCAATTGCTTTTTGCAATGTCACTGGGTCAACTGGATTAAATGGTACTAGCTTGCAAATTCTATCAACCTCGTTGTAAGATAGCTGCAACACCCTTCCAACATCCTTAAGTGCCGCCCTTGCTTGTAATTTACCAAAGGTAATAATTGAAGCAACATTTCCCTCGCCATATTTATTTTTTACATATTCTATTGGCATGTTCCGCTTTTCTTGGCAAAAGTCTATATCAAAGTCGGGCATTGATACACGCTCTGGGTTTAAAAACCTTTCAAATAGTAAGCCGTAATAAAGCGGATCAAGGTCGGTAATGTACAAAACCCAAGCAATAATACTACCAGCTCCACTACCACGCCCCGGACCTACGGGTACATTGTTTGTTTTTGACCACTTAATAAAATCAGAGACAATCAAAAAGTAACCCGCAAAACCCATTTTTAAGATAACTTCAAGCTCGTATTCAAGCCTTTTAGTATAGTCTTCCTGCGTAAAGCCCTCAGCTATGCCGCTATGCTCTATGCGTTTTTTAAGCCCTTGTTGTGCCTGAATTTTCAATTCATCATCCTCACTTAAGCCACTTTCGGTTTTAAATGGCGGAAGCATTGGCTTACGGCCCAAGGGGTACACACTACATCTGCGAGAGATGTGAAATGTATTTTCAAGTGCAGCCGGAACATCGGCAAAAGCTTGAAGCATTTGCTCTTTTGTTTTAAAAAACTCTTGTTTTGAAGACACATCCCTGTCCTGCTCGGCAACATATCTACCCTCCCCAACGCAGGTGAGTATATCGTGAGCCTCAAAATCTTCTTCGGTTTTAAAGTAAATTTCGTGCCCAGCACAAATCGGTATAGATAAATTTTTTGCAATATCAAAAACCCCCTCCTCAATGATGGACTCGTTTTTCAGGTTAGTTCTTGTTAGTTCCAAGTAAAAATTATCACCAAATATCTCTCTTAAATCTTTTGCAATATTAAATGCTATTTCCTTGTCCTCTTTTAGTAAATTTTTGCCAACATGACCTTTTACTGATGCTGAAAGAGCTATAATACCACTTGATTTATCTTTTAACAATTCAAAGGGTAAGGCTCTGTCAAAGCTTTTATCTATTGATATCATGCTTGATATCCAAAGCAAATTCTTGTATCCTTCATCGTTTTGTGCAAAGAGGTTTAAAAACCCCTCCTGTGTTTCGTATCTTAAGTTAATTTTACAACCAATTATTGGCTTTATTTTTGCTGAAATACATGCTTTGGCAAACTCAAAAGAGCCAAACATGTTAAAATCATCGCAAACGCCAAGGCAGTCCATGCCAGCAGCTATTGCAAGCTTTGGTGCTTCGTCGTAAAAAATCGTTCCCCTTGCAATTGAATACTCAGTTTTAACCTGTAAGTGATTGTAAAATATGCCCGACATTATGATAATTTATTTTAATACCTTAAAATCTTTAGATCTTATTAAAGCTAACAAGATTATGTTAAAACTATCTTAACTTGTCAAGTGAGTTTGTTTTTTAAGATTTGCTTAACATTTAATTGACAAATAAAAATAGATATGTTATACATTAAAGCTATCTACTTTTATTTGTCGTTTGTGTGAGTATTTTTAGTTTTTTATGCAAGCCGATATTAGTGGTAATATAAACTTTACTGTCACAGAGCATAGCCATGGAACTCATTCCCATATAAACATAGTACACCCTACAGATAAACATGCAAGCGGTTTAAAAAGTAGCGACGAAGGCTGCCCCTGTTGTGCAATAGGTGTAGATCTTGATGAGGTTGCAGCAGCTGCAAGCGAAATGGGAAAGGGGAGGGTAGCACAACTTCCAATAGTCAACATTCATCTGACCACGGGGGTCTGGGTGGCTCTTTAGCTGATTTTTCAAGTGGAGCACATTGGGGAATGTTTACTTTTTCAGGAGCTTTTGCAATCCTTGGCTTAACCGCCTCCGTAAGAAACATAAAAGGAACATTGAATACAGATGACAAATTATACTAGGAACTGGTAAAGATAAAGCGACAATTGAACGAGCATGATTGTAAGAATAAAAAAAATCTAATAGCATATAAAAACTCGCTAGAATATTCTAGGTCTGATACGGCATTTAATTTTTGGGTACCGGGGTTAGTAAATGGTATTGCATCTTCAATGGTATTAAGCTCAGTTATTTGGAAGTCGCCTTGGGCTCTGCCATTTATAAGCTTTTATGCAGCATGCCAAACAGTCAAAAATCTATACGACCTTGAGCGAAATTGGAACGAAATAATTGCATGTCCAGAGAGTCCAACTGCAGAACAAAAGGCAGGAATTGACAAAATGAATCAAATCACAGAGGCAAAAAGATTGTTTTACTCAGCTAATGCAGCTGGATTTTTAGTTTTTACAGCTGGAGGAATTTCTCTTTTTTTATCAACATCAGGCATTACACCAAGTAGTGAATTAATGATTGCAGGTATTATACTCCTTGTTATAGGCTCGCTTTCAACAGCTGTAATGAACAATATTTGGACTACTAAATTTAAGCCTCGTAACGGCAATCTAGGACTTGATAGGTTACAACTGACTACAGATAAAGCCCATGAAGAAATCGGCAAAAGGCAAAAAGAGAAAGAAGTTTTAAAAAAATATCGTAAAGAGTTGATTAAAAAATCCAGCACCGATGGAGTAAGAAAGTTTGGTTACAAACTACTTACCTCTCTACCATTTTGCGAACAAAAGGGAACCGAGCTCATACATAAATTAAATACTTCAAATTACCAATCTGCCATTGCTAAACAAGGCAAAAGTATTAATAATAATAATAATAAAAGGCTTAATATGCTTAAACAACTCTACAAAGCTAGTACAGATGAAGAATGGCATGATAAAGGCAACGACCAATCAAGCAAAAATATTTTAAAGCAAGCACTTAACATACTAAAAGAGCTACAGCTTGAAACCTTTGTTATAGATAAATTTATTAAAAAACATGTATTAGCACAAAAAACCGATGGGCACGATACATCGATTAATAGTATGAATAAGTATTTAGAAAAATTAAATAAGGCTAAAGAATACTTTACAGTATCTAATGACAAACATAAAGATCATAAGGAGCATGTTCACCATAATTGTGAACATAGCAGTAATGATGAGGCCGATAAAGCAAAGGATAGCTGTAGTAAAAAACACAAACACGAACACAAACATAAAGATAAAAATGTTCACAATCATGATTTCAATAATTGTGAAGAAGAGACTGATTGTGAGTCCGATACAGAAAAGGACGACCCTATTAAACAACACAAACATAAACATAAAAATGCCAAGCTTACACTAGATGTCGAAAAAATGACTGAAACAGATGTTAATAACTTTATGGAAAGTATTGAAGAATATTTAATCTTTGACAGGGTTGAAAGTTTGAAGTATCAAATCTACGGCTTAAACGATTATTATTGGGAGTTGGATAAAGTAGAGCCAAGAATTAACGCAAAAGATAATTTGAGTAAGCAAACAACTTCTAATAGCAATATCTTACGAACACTTTGGTGAATTTTAAACCCAGAGGCTTGACTTTAAAAAAATATAGCATAAATTTTTATTATTACAATTTGAATTTTTGTTTAGTTTTTTGTGCAAAGTTGCAAATTCTGCGGTTTAAAAGACCTAGTGAAAAACGGTTTTGTAAAAAATTTACAAAGATTTTTTTGCAAGAGCTGCTGTAAGAATCAAATCGAAAAAGATGATCGTAAAAAATACGAAACGCGAATCAAAAAACTCGCCATAATCCTTTACCTCGAGGGAAACGGAACAAGATTTATAGCAAGAACAATAAATAAAGTATTTAATACCGAGGTTAGCTTTCAGCTAGTTGATTACTGGGTAAAACATGCTGGTCAAATTATTGAGGAGGAGATTTTAAGCAAATCAACAAGCCACTCACCACGCATTAAAACAACCAATCTTAGCAAAATTAAAGATTACTTAAAAACTTGTGAAGACCAATCTGAAGTCGGCCTACTCTTGACCAAAAATGGCTCAACATTGTTAATATTAAACTAGGCTGCTTGACTAGCCCTTATGCAATAAAATCTTATACATAATCTTACTTCATAAATCTAAGAAATAAGCCTCTGGTAATCCTAAACAATTTATTACTTATACAATTAAATTAATATTGAATATATTCATTATTAATTTAATCTTTATTACTTGAGTTTTTTGTTTATTAAAATGCCATTAGAAGTCTTTAATACATACATAACATCCCTTGCCAAAACTACAATACAGGATAAAACCGAGCATACAGACAGGGGGTATTTAAATACTCTTTTAACAGAGATTGCAAAGCTAGGTGAATTTAATGCACAGGCTATTAACGAGCAATCAAGGCAAGGTAAAAACAAGGATGGCTTTGGTGCCCCTGATTTTACTGTAAATCATACGGAACAACATACAGTTATTGGATACATTGAAAACAAACAAATTGATGAAAATCTAAATAAAGTCCTTAAGTCAAAGCAGATTGAAAAATACAAAAAGCTTTCGGAAAATCTAATCTTGACCGACTATCTTGAATGGATTTGGATTTACAAGGATAGTGAGCCTGTAAGAGTGAGGCTTTGCGATGCTAAGGATTTATATGATGCAAAGTTTAAACTAAGTGAGGAAAAAGCAAAAGAAGTCTATAATTTAATTGCTAAATTTTACAGCACAGAGCCCGATAAAATAGCAAGTGCAAAGGTACTCGCTGAAAAGCTAGCCAGACCTTCAATAGAGCTTAAAAAATACATTGCAGAGCAAGTTGAATTACAGATTAAAAATAAGGAGATTCAAGATGAGCTTTATGCCGTCTACGAAATATTTAAGGAAGGTTTGTTTGAAGAGCTTGCAACTCAAGACTTTGCCGATGGTTTTGCTCAAATGCTTACCTACTCCATCTTTTTGGCAAAACTCAATACAAACACAATTTTAAGCATTAGAAACTCAAAAGACCATATTCCACAGGCTTTTTCGCTTATTAAAACTCTTAGTAAATTTTTAGATTTACTTTCCGAAGATAAACACAAGGAGATTAAATGGGCGGTTGAAAACATACTATCAGTTATTAACAATATAGATGCCTTTGAGGTTGCAAAAAATTTAAGCTCCTCAAATACCGATGCCGAAAAGGATGCTTATATATACTTTTACGAATACTTTTTAAAAGAATACGATGCAGAGTCAAGAGTGAACCGAGGGGTTTATTACACCCCGCCTGCAGTGGTGCAGTTTATTGTTAATCAGGTTTCGGATATTTTACAAGAGGATTTTAACTTGGAAGGCGGACTTAAAAACAATCAAATAAAACTATTAGACTTTGCCTGCGGAACGGGAACATTTTTGTTTGAAAGCTACAAAAAAGTTTTGGAAGGTAGTTCAAAAGGCTCCAACACCCATAACGACTTAATAGAGCATTTGCTTGCAAACTTTTATGGCTTTGAAATAATGATTTCCTCTTACATAATATCCCATCTTAAGCTTAGTCAATTTTTAAAAGACAAAGGCTACGATATCGGGGCTAAAGATAATAAAAGAATCGGAGTTTATCTAACAAATACTCTTGAAAACAAAAAGGATATTCAAACAAACTTATTTGCCAAGGCGGTTGCGGAGGAAGGCAGGGAAGCTAATAAAATCAAGGATAATAAGGAAATAATAGCAATTATTGGCAATCCGCCTTATAATGTCTCCTCGCAAAATGTTTTACATGATACAAACGATTTAAAAGTATTTCATGATAGTTATAAACCAAAAGACGAGAAATCCAAAGGAAACATTGAGGATGACTATATAAAATTTATAGCCTTTGCACATAAAAAGATAGCCAATGCAGGGCGGGGCGTTATTGGCGTTATAGTTAATAATTCTTTTTTAAAGGGGCTCACTCACCGCAAGATGAGGAATGAAATAATGAAGGATTTTGATAAAATCTACATCATTGACCTACACGGCAACTCAAGAATAAAAGAGACATCGCCCGATGGCTCTTTGGACCAAAATGTATTTGACATAATGCAAGGGGTTTGTATTATAATACTTGTAAAAAACGATAGCATTAAGGACAAAGGCATTTTTCACATTGATATTTATGGTAAAAGAAGTAATAAGTTTAAATTTCTTTACGAGTTGAGGCTTGGTAACAACCCCACCCAGCCTCCCCTAAAAGGGGAGGGGTATCCATCATGCACTCCTCCCCTCTTAGGGGAGGATGCGACAAAGTCGCAGGCGGGGTTAAATAACATCTTAAAAGCATCAAAAAACATGAACAATTTAGCAAAAGAGCTAAGAAAAAATATGACAAAATATGAAAAAATGTTTTGGTATAGTATAAACAAAGAGCAGCTTGGAGTTAAATTTAGAAGGCAATCTCCTTTGTTTGATAAATATATTGTAGATTTTGTATGTTTTGAAAAAAGATTAATCATTGAAATTGATGGCGGGCAACACTACGAAAATCTAAATGACAAAAAGCGTGATGAGGATTTGAGCGAAAAAGGATTTCGAGTAATTAGATTTTGGAATAACGATATTTATGAAAATTTAGATAATTGTATTGAAGTTCTTAAAAACGCTCTTAATGAAAATTCAGTACAACATATTATATTAAACAACCCCACCCAGCCTCCCCTAAAAGGGGAGGGGTATCCGCTATGCATTCCTCCCCTCTTAGGGGAGGATGCGACAAGTCCGTTATTTACTCCTCCCCTCTTAGGGGAGGATGCGACAAAGTCGCAGGCGGGGTTTGCAAGGCTTGACATTCACAATTTCAACAAAGCTTTCCGCTCTACCAAATGGGGTAAGGAAAGATTTAAAGATGACCTCTCGTTTTTTGCCCCCATGCAAGAGGCAACCGCAATGCTTGAATACGGTCAATTTTGGGGTTTGACGGATATTTTTGCAAAATATACAAGTGGCTTAATGACTGGCGATGATAAAAATTTTATAACATTTGAAGATAATTTTTGCAACAAAGTAGAAAATTATTATAAAGACAATGTGAAAAATATTATGTATAGACCATTTGATATTCGTAAAACTTACTACGATAGCAAGCTGCTTTTTAGAACAAGAAACGATGTTATGCAACACATGTTGTTAGATAACATTGGGCTATGTTTTGCAAGGATGACAAACTTAATGACGATTGATTCATGTTTTGTTACAAACTACATATCAGAATGTAAAATGTGTGAAGCTACCCTTGGATCCTATATCGCCGCACTCTACCTTTACAAAAGCGAGGAGGAAATTATTAAAGACGAGCTTACAAGACTTGAAAAAGAAAATGAGAATCTAGAACAACCCCTTAGCAGGCTTGAGTTTAAAAACAGGACTAGAAAGCTAGAAGAAAAACTGCAAATTGCAGGTAAGCAAAAGCAAAAAATACCAAACTTTAAGCCCGATTTTGTAGCAAAGTTACATAACATTTTTAATGCCCCTAAGCAAGAGGATGTAAAAAACACCTCTTTACAAAACTCTTTACAAAAAGACTACCATGGTTACGGTTACAGCCTTATACCCACAGAGGAGGTTGTTGCTATGGGGCAGACTTTAGAATACGATGTTAGTTCAATATTTCATTCGGGCTCCGTTCGTGAGGATGTAGAGATTTGCAAGGATATCAATTACAACTTTAAAATTTTATACGACAGCAAACTCCCCTCCCCCGAGGAAGTTTTAGCTTTTATTTATGCACAAATGCACTCACCAAGCTACCGTGCAAAGTATTTGGAACTTTTGAAAATTGACTTTCCGCGGATTAATTTTAATGTAACCCCAGAGGAGTTCTATCGCCTAGCAGTAATAGGGCAGGAGCTTATTGAGGCACACCTAATGCGTAAAATTCCTAAGCTTGACATTGGCGAATGTTATTCACCAAATTTTGATAATATCATAGTGCAAAAACCAGACTACAACTATGTCAATAAAACATTACATATCAACAAAGAGACTTATTTTGAAAAAGTCTCCCCAGACATCTGGGAGTTTAAAATTGGTGGCTATCAGGTGCTTGATAAATATCTTAAAGCACGCATGGACAGAGTCTTAAACAAAGAAGAGATTAAGCATGTTACCAATATCATTAAGGCTTTAGGTTTTACAATAGCTACAACTTCCAAAATTGATATTAACAGATCCATTACTTAACCCTAACTACACAACGATATTAGCTACATGATAATACCTTCTTTTTCTTAAAACAAAACTCCTTGCAAAACAAGACCTCGTAAGCCACCCCCTGCGACTTTGTCGCATCGACCCAAAGGGGAGAATGTTTTATACTAGACCTCTTTCTATCTTCTTGATTTTAAAAAAATAAAATGTCTATTTCATTAATTTAATTTTTGGTTAAAAAACTGTAGCGACATTCCAATTAAACACACACGCCCCCGCCCCCAGCTGCCTAAAGGCAGCGGGCGTGTGTGTTAAGTTTAGTAAGATAACTTTATGTTTTGCTATGGTTTTTAAGATTAATAGAATTAAAGGGGGGGGTCTGTTTAACAATATAGATTTATAGAAGGGCTGTAGCTTTGCCAATTAATTTATTTTTGAAAAATATTCTTGACATAAAGTAATAAAAATAACAATTTAATTGTTAATTTAACTTAACAACAGGAATGTTACATCATTATTAATACATTTTGTTATATTATTCTTTTTATAGTTGTATTATTCTAATCATTGTTAGAATAATCAAAATACTATGTAAAATTATCAAAAATTTTCTTGTTTTCTATGATAATATCTAATATAATTATATATAGTAGTAGTTTATTGTAATTTATTTGTATTAAGATGTTTGATTCTGCAAACCTTGCCAGCTTTAACGCCAATTCTCGCAAATCTGCAATCATCGATAGCGACTTGATCAAATGGGTAAGGCTTTGGCTAACAACAAAAACAACATCTTTACTTACAAACAACAGTTTTAAAAAAGCTTGGATTAAAAATAATTATTCTATAGAGTCTACATTTAACCAAATTGTCGAGGATCTTGCTTTAATGGGTGAGATTGTTAGCGAGGAGGATGCAATTAACGAAATACAAAAAATCAACAACTTTGGGGCACAAATTATTACCCTTAACGATGCAAGGTATCCTGAATTGTTAAAACAACTTCCCTCTGCTCCAGTGCTAATCTGCGTTAAAGGCAATACCGACCTACTTAGTAAAACCAAGGTTGCAATTGTAGGCTCACGCAATGCCTCGCTTGCTTCAATAAATTCTACAAAGCATTTTGCAAAGGAGCTTGCAAGTAGGGGGGTTTGCATAGTCTCTGGCTTTGCTACAGGGGTTGACACCGCAGCCTGCATAGGCTCAATAGACTACGGCTGCATACAGGTAATAGCAACGGGGCTTGATGTCATCTATCCAAAAACAAATACAAAACTCTATCAACAAGTTTTGGACAAGGGCGGATTGTTTGTAAGCGAGTACCCAATGGGTCATAATTGCTCAAGATGGATCGGTGTAAAATCAGCTTCAAAACAAGCTAGGGCGAAAAAAAACTTCACAAACTTTCCCGAAAGAAACAAAATCATAGCCGGCATGTCTCACTACACCATAGTCTCTCAAATCAATTTAGGATCGACTGAGGAACCGCTTGACTGCGATACGGTAAATCAATCAAGCAACAGCAAGACTGATAAACATAAGGAAGAAAACAATTTTAATCTAATGATTGGCACTGGCTCTGGCAGCATGAATACTGCTTACAATGTTCTTAAACAAGGCGGGGGCAGAATGCTATTTGCCATACCTGGTAATCCAAACGACTTATCTGCAAAAGGCTGCAATCTTTTGATTGAAAAAAAACTTGCCCATCCTATTTTTAATGTTAGTACCATTTTAGAGATAGAAAACCAAAAGCAATGCCATGGTAGAACTTTATAAATTAAAAATGATAATGGCTTGCATCAAAATCATAATATTTCTCTTAGTCCCGCTAACATTAACATCTTGCAAAAGCGTGGTCAATGTTGTAAATTATGGCAAGTGGAATGTTAATTCGCAATATACCTCAAGCATCTTTACAAAACTTCACCACCCAAACAAAAAACTCTATTTCGTGCAAAACAACACAACGGGACAAACATCTTTTGACTTAACTTTTGACCAAACAAGACGGCTATTAATTGCCAAGGGCTTTGAAATTACAAATAATCCCGAAGAGGCAGAGTTTAAAATTATTGTAAATTTTAAAAATTTTAATCGCATCGATGGCAAAAACTTCACTTTAATAAAAGATTATTGGACGACTGAACTTTCAACATTTTTACTAGATAAGCAAATCTTAGCCTTACACAAAAAAAATCAAATAATGTACGATGTTGCAAATTATGCTAGATATTCCGAGGGTGATGCTAAAATATCAATAACAACAAGAGAGAATATGACTGATAGTATTCATATCAAAAACAATGGTTCGCAAAACTTGGTATCAAGTATTATAAATGCTTATAAGGACTTTGATATAAGCGGATTAATAGCGGGAAACCTCATCGGCTATGCAATAGGTACGCCTCAAGCAATCATTTACGGCACAATAGCTGGTGGATTTATTTTTGAAATGGCATCAAAATTAACTGAACCCCGTAGCTATTTGTTAATCTCGGATATGCAAATAAGTGAAAAATCTTTAGAGCCTATCTTTGAAACCGACAAAAGATCTTTCACTCAAGACGATAGTAGCGTAAGAAGGTCGGAGTTTTCTAACCAAGTAAATTACATCAATTACCATACAAGTCTTTTTGTTTTAGCAACTAAGGTTCTTGGCAATCAACAGCAGGCCGCTCAACAAATTTCATCTAGCATTTCGCAAATAATCTCAAGCTCAGTTGGCTATTAGGTGTGCATTTATAAATTTTCTAAAATTTATCCACAATTGCAAAAGTCAATATTTATTTAGCTAGGCTATCTAATTTTTTATTTTTATTTTCTTTACAAATGTCATTAATTGGTTTAAAGTTTTTTTATCTGCATTGTGTTTTTACAATGCTATCATTTATTAATGTATTTACTTAGTATTATGGCTAACACATCATCTGCTATTAAAGCAGCAAGACAAAACGAAAAACGCAGACTTGCAAACAAATCCAAAATTACAGAGGTTAGAACAACCGCTAAAAAAGTTGAACTTCAAATTACCAAAGGCAGTAAGGACGAAGCTATGCAAGCCCTTAAGTTGTTTGAAAAAACAGGAATGAAGGCAGTCTCCAAAGGATTGTTTCACATCAACACAATATCTCGTAGAATAAGCAGGCTTTACGCAAGAATCAAATCTGCTTTTGATGGCCAAAAAGCATCTGCTTAATAAAAATTATTAAATTGGGCAAGGTATGAACAAAACTCTATTGCCTTGGCTTAGAACAATTTTTGTTTTTACCGCCGCAATTGTAATAACACTGATTGTATTTTTTAAAGTCAAAGGCATATTAATGCCATTCTTTCTGTCATTTGTATTTGCCTATTGCTTCGACGGCATAGTGGTAAAGTTCGACAAAAAAGGAATTCCCCGCCACATCTCAAGTCTTATCATTGTTCTTGGCTTCTTTGGATCCTTTTTATTAATGGCAACTTTGCTAACTCCAATTTTATACTCCCAGTTTAAATCCTTGGTATTAAAAACTCCTCATTACATAGAGCAATTTGATAATCAATTTATACCAATTCTTAACCAAAGGCTTTCTGATGTCCTTGGAAGGGAAGTGCAAATTGATGGCGTTAATCAGTCTATAATGGATAAATTTAACACCTACTCCCAAAACTTTAGCAATCAAATCGTCAACTGGGTTATAAGCTCTGGCAAAAAAATAGCAACCATTGTTTCGATGGCTTTATTGACGCCAATTCTTTGCTTTTACTTACTTAAGGACTTTAGTAAGGTTACCATTGCCTTTTCTAAACTAATACCAAATCGCTATAAAGATGATTTTAGTGATATTCAAAGCAATATTAAAACAGGTATTACTTCTTACTTAAAAGGACAGTTTTATTTAATACTGATTTTAAGCTCTTTATACACGGCTGGACTATTAGCTTTAGGACTTGATTATTGGTTTTTGATAGGATTTTGCACGGGAATATTTGCAATTATACCCTATATAGGTTTTTTTATTTGGCTTGTTATAGGATGTTTAATTGCCGCTTTTCAATTTAAAGACCTTATGATGGTTGTTTTAACCCTTGCAATCTTTTTAAGCGTTCAATTAACTGACGCATCATTTTTAACCCCAAGAATTATGAGTAGCAAAATAGGTGTTCACCCATTATGGATTATTTTTGGCATGTTAGTTTTTGGTGTGCTATTTGGGTTTTTAGGAGTATTTTTTGCCATGCCACTAACTGTTATCACGGCAACTCTTATCAAATTTTTTGCAAAGGCTTATTTTGCAAGCGAATATTACCAAAGTAAACATAGTTTATAGGTAAGCTATGAAGTTTTTTCACAATCAAACTCAAAACATCTTTAAGCTTGTTCAGTCTGGTCAAATTAACATTTTGGTTTTAGACGGCGAAGAAGGGGGTAAGATCAAATCAATAGCTAGCAGTTTTGAAGGCTTCTGTAAAAGTATTCATCCAGACATTGAGGTTTTAAGATTTAACATGGATGAACTTGGAGATTCAAGAGTCATTGATGTAGAACTTTCCACTCAGTCGATGTTTGCGAGCAAAAAACTTGTATATTTTTTTAATTTAAAAGCTGGAGACTTTGACTCCATTAATAATTTTAATGGCAAAGCTGAAGATGCTTGTCTTGGAATTTTTTGTTTTAACGAGGGCTTAAAATCTAAGGCTAAAAAACTCGAAGACTCTCCCAATATTGCAATTATCACTTGCTACGCGGATACCGAGCAGGACTTACAAACTATTGCATTAAATCAATTCAAACATAATGGCTATACATGTAGCGGCGAAGCCTTGTCTTTTATATCGGCCTCATGCAAGGGTAACAGAATGAACATGATAATGGAAATTGACAAGCTAATGACTTACAAAATAGATGAAAAATCAATCGAACTAGAGGATGCAAGGCAATTGATTAGTGACGGCGTTGAGCAAAATGTTTTTGCACAAAGTGATTATTTGCTTATCATGAAGCCAGAAGAGACAATAAAAATACTTTCACGACTTGAGGCCACAAACGAATCCTTCGCATCCCTTTTGCCTTTTGTAAAAAGAGATGCCTTGTTTTTAAAAAACTTATTACTCTCTGCAAGAAACAATGAAGTAAGTGCAGAGGATGAGTTGAAAAAAGAGTGTCAAAAAAATAAGTTTTTGTTCATTAAAATGCCAATGTTAAAACAGCAGCTTAACTACTGGACACTCAAAAAAATTGATGTATTTTTAAAAGAGCTCCAAGAGGTGGAAATTTCTTCTAGACAACACGGAAAATTTGCAAAAGAATTAATTACCAATCTGTTTTTAAAATTCTGTCTATACAAATAGCCCCAAGATTATATGCTTAATGATTCTGCAAAGATTAATGCCATTATGCTAAACGCAATACGATGTGCGAAGTCTAAAATGGGTATGTCTGGCCCAAACCCTATGGTTTGTGCTATAGCTACTGATGCACATTGGCAGATTATCGAAATTGCAACAACATCTCCAAATGGAAGGCCTCATGCTGAGCAAAATTTAATTGAAGCTTTAAAAAAAAAGAACATTAAACCCTTGGGTAAATTAAAGCTTTTTGTAACCTTAGAACCTTGTGTTCACTACGGACAGACTCCCCCTTGCACCAAGGCTATTATTGAGAGTGGTTTTTTTGATAAGATTTTTGTTTCTTCTTTCGATAAAGACGAAAGAATGATGGGGCGTGGCATTGCAGCTATAAAAAGTGCAAATATTTTAATCGAAAATGGCATAATGCAAGAATGTACGACAAATTTGCTTTATAAAGAGTATTTTTTTGCAAGGCAAAACCAAAGACCATTCGTTACACTTAAGATTGCAAGCTCTCTTGATGGTAAAATTGCAACTGCAAGCGGTGAGAGTAAATGGATTAGCCACGAGGAAACTAGACTTTATACAAATTTTTCACGCTCGTTTTACGATGGAATTTTAATAGGCTCTGGCACCTATCTTAAAGACGAGCCAAAGCTTGACTGCAGAGTTAATGGTTTAGCCGCTTTTTCACCCACAAAGTTTGTTTTAAGTTCTTCGTTGCAAGAGGTTAAGAATGGCTTTACATTGATAAAAGGTGATATAACAACAGCCCTAAGGCAAATATATCTAAAGGGTGTAAATAGTCTACTTATCGAGGGTGGATCTGCAGTGTGGACTAGTTTTATTAAAAGTAACTTTGTTGATAGGGTTATTATCATTAAGTCTCCTTTATTTATAGGTGGCAAAGGACTTAGTAGTATTGGCGATGTAAATATAGATAGTCTTATTGTTGCAAGAAAATTTAATCTACTCTCTACTCATCAAATTAAAGACGATATTTTACTTGAATACAAAAAACTAAAGGAATAGAACTGATAGATATAATTACAAAACAAATTTCAAATATGAACCTTGTTTTGTAATATTCTGTAGCTTTATAATGAATCTCAATATAAATTTTTATAAATTTTTTGATTTTACTGCATTAGGTCAAGCCGTAATTCTATCATCATTAAGTTTTTTAACAATAGACCTCTTCCATAACCCAAATCAACATCTACCAAAAAGCCATACTTATAATGCAAGTAAATAAATTATCCACTACTGTCCTTCCTTCTTTAGGCTCGCCACGCCAGCTTGCCTTTGGCAAGCATGGGGGGGTGGCGTGCGAGCCTTA
>CAMDBF010000001.1 GCA_945889175.1 Rickettsia typhi | reverse complement strand
AGAGCTTACATAGCCAAACATGTTAGCAAGAGGAACTTCAGCGGTAATAACCTGAGCATTACCCCTAGCTTCCATACCAGCAATTTGACCTCTTCTTGAGTTTATATCCCCTATTACATCACCCATGTATTCTTCCGGAGTTACTACTTCAACTGCCATGATTGGTTCTAAAAGTTTAACGCCACCCTTGCTAGCAAGTTGTCTAAAAGCTGATCTAGCTGCAATCTCAAAGGCAAGAGTGCTAGAGTCAACCTCGTGGTATCCACCATCAAGTAAGGTTGCTTTAAAGTCAATAACTGGATAGCCAGCTATTAGACCAGTTTTTTGAGCACCCTCAAGACCTTTTACAACCCCCGGTATGTATTCCTTAGGAATTGCACCACCAAAAATTTTATCTTCAAAAACATAGCCAGTACCGGATTCCTGAGGTTCAAATTTAATCGAAACCTTAGCAAATTGTCCAGCACCACCAGTTTGTTTTTTATGTTGATAGTCAATTTCAATTGCCTGAGTAATAGTCTCTCTGTATGCAACCTGAGGGGCACCTATTTTTGCTTCAACACCAAATTCTCTTCTCATCCTGTCAACGATAATTTCAAGGTGAAGCTCTCCCATTCCCTTCAGGATTGTTTGATTACTCTCCTTATCAACCTCAACTGTTAAAGAAGGATCCTCGGACACTAGTCTACTTATAGCAAGGGACATCTTGTCCTGATCTGCTATTGTTTTAGGCTCTACCGAAACCTCAATGACAGGTTGAGGGAACTCCATTCTTTCAAGTATGATAGGGTTTGCGGAATCGCAAAGTGTATCACCTGTTGTGGTGCATTTTAAACCAGCCAAGGCAACAATGTCACCGGCAAAAGCCTCTTTAATGTCCTCTCTGTTATTAGCATGCATTAAAAGCATTCTACCTATTCTTTCCTTTTTTTCCTTAGTTGAGTTGTCAACAGACATACCCGTTGAAAGTCTACCAGAGTATATACGAATAAATGTAATTGAGCCAACAAAAGGGTCACTCATTATTTTAAACGCAAGAGCTGAAAATGGAGCATTTTCATCTAATTTTCTTGTATCCTCGGAATCGTCTTTTGGATTAATTCCAGTAACATCCGATAGATCGATTGGTGCCGGCAGGTAGTCACAAACTGCATCAAGAAGCAATTGTACACCCTTGTTTTTAAATGCACTTCCACAAACGACAGGAACAAAAATTTGATTAATTGCACCCTTACGAATACATGCCTTAATTTCATCGTCCGAAATTTCTTCACCGTTAAGATACTTCTCCATCATTTGCTCGTCTGCATCTACAGCAGTTTCAATTAAGTCGGATCTGTATTTGTTAGCTTTTTCAATATAGTCAGCAGGAATATCGTAATAATCGAAGTTTGCACCAAGCTCGGTACTCTCCCATTTTACTAACTTCATTTTTAATAAATCGATTATACCATCAAAATCCTCACCTTCGCCAAATGGAAGCTGCATAACAAGTGGCCTAGCCCCAAGTCTTGAAACTATCATGTCAACACATCTGTAAAAGTTTGCCCCTGTTCTGTCCATTTTGTTGACAAAGCAAATTCTAGGCACTCCGTATTTGTCAGCCTGTCTCCATACTGTTTCGGATTGTGGCTCAACCCCAGCAACCCCGTCAAAAACTGCAACGGCCCCATCCAAAACCCTAAGGGAACGCTCAACTTCAATAGTAAAGTCAACGTGACCCGGTGTGTCGATAATGTTAATTTGACAATCCTTCCAGTAGCAAGTTGTTGCAGCTGATGTAATGGTTATACCTCTTTCTTTTTCCTGCTCCATCCAGTCCATTGTGGCAGAGCCTTCGTGCACCTCCCCAATTTTGTGACTTTTACCAGTGTAGTATAAAATACGCTCCGTTGTTGTGGTTTTACCAGCATCAATATGTGCTGCAATACCAATGTTTCTCACCAATTTTAATGGATGGGTAGCTGACATAAAAAAAACAATAATTATAATAAAATTTTTCTATTTAATCTAATCGCAAACAAACTTACAAAATAGAAACACATACTAAATCCGCAAAAATAATTTGCAAGAAAAACATCCTAAAAATTATCAAGCTTTTTAACTAAGCTTTCGAGGGATAGGGAAAGTTTTTTTAAAACATCCTCATTTGCATTGCTAACTTTTTGTTCCAAAGGTTTAGATAATAGGGAGTTGTCTTTTATAAATCTAATCTTAACCCCTTGAACATGTATTAAATCTTTAATTCTTTTAAAAACCTCAACAGATTGCTCGTTGTAATACCTTCTGTCCCCTTTGCCTATTGTATAGGGTATTGAGGATTCAAATTCATTCGTCCAAAATCGTATAGTATGGGCTTCAACCCCAAGAATTTTAGCTATTTTACCTATTGATAGGTTGTTTGTTTCCTCCGTTTTTTTCATAATTTTATTACCAACCAAGCCATCCTTAAAAGACTTAAATGTTTTAAACTTAATTTTATATTTTGCAAGATTAGTTTTTTGAATTTGCAAAACCGCCTCAAGATTAGACTCTCTTTTTAACACCCTACTAAACTTGCCAAAACCATCTAAAGTGCAGGACTGCGAGTTTTTAATTTCGCTAAAAAACGCCTCAACAAACTCCCTTGCAAAATCGTGCGTAACCCTAAACTCCTTTTGCAGCCCATTAACCAAGGCATCCTTTGTTAGCTTAGTAAAATCAACTGGCACTGGGTCCCATTAATAATAACAAGCAAATATTTAGCAACCTATACTCATAATATCCCAAAAGCAAGCCTTTTGTTTTAATATCCATAGCTCTAATTGCAGCTGGATGGACCGAGATGTAGCAGGCTCTTCTAATATTTTCTGTCTTTACATATTGGTGGCAAATGTCGCAATCTTTGCTATTGCAGACTTTTAATCCATTTTTATCAGTTGTTTTATTTTTAACTTCCTTCTCCTGCTGCTGTTCATGGTTAATATGGATGCTTTGCTGATATAATGTTGCCATACTTACCTCAACTTCAGCTGAGTTATAAACTTTAGAAAGTACTTTCAAAGCTCCAAACCTTTCCATATCCGCAATATACTCTACAGACGACTTACTTGATTTCTCTAAAAGTGGATGTCCATCAATATAATTTTTATTATTTTGAAAAAAATTATCATAGTAATATGTAAGTAATAATACTATAGGTTCTGCATCTTTTTTTAAATAATCCTCGGTTCTCTTTTTAACAACCCTAGCCTCAACCCAAAACCAAAAAAATATGTCTGATATTATGGGGCATCGTAGAATTATCTGCTTAAGGCGAAATATTTTAATGAAAACAGATAAGGTATAAGCCTTTGCAAATATCATTAAGGCTTGAATTGTATTTAGGTTTGCATCTTTAAATTTTAAAATCTCGTCATGGTGCAATAGGTTAAAAATGTTATAGTTGGCAAAAGTGCTGTAGGTAACAAACACAAGACAAAACAAAAATATCCCTGCGTTGCTAAAAGGTTTTTTAACTCCGTCAATAATTGAGTTAATTACATCTAGGACTGTGCTTGTTTTGGGTTTATTTGCTTCTTGGGTCATGTATTATGTCAACAAAAAATCACATTTGCAAGCTCTTTGATTTTTTCGGGGCTTTTTTGACCCCTAGATTCTTCAACGCCCGAAGATAAGTCTATAAAATTACTATACATAAGGGCAGGCTTAATGTTGTTTTTGTCTATACCGCCCGAGAGGAAGTATTTTTTACTTGTTTTTATTTTTTTAAGCAGGCTCCAGTCAAAACTTTGCCCGCTGCCGCCGTGCTGCGTTGTTTTGGTGTCAAACAAAAAGTAATCGGCCCCCGCAAGGCAAAAAAATGTAAGCTTAATATTTAGCATTGTAGTTTTGGTTTTTGCATCAATTCCAAAGGCTTTAATGATTTTTACATTAGGGTGTTTTAATTTTATTTTACGTACAAAGCCAATGCCTTCCTGCCCATGTAGCTGAACAATATTAATACCATGTTTAATTGCAAGACTTACATCTGCAAGGCTTGGATTTACAAAAACGCCAACTTTGTTTATGTCTTTAAATTCTAGGCTATGTAAATGTAGCGACTCAAACTCGCTAAAAGATATGCTTCTACAAGATTTTTTGTAAAATACAAAGCCAACAAAAGCAAAGCCAAGCTCTTTGCAAAGCCTGACCTCTTGTTTAGTTTTAAGTCCGCAAATTTTTATTTGTGGCCTTAAGGTACTTTGCATTTGCTTTTATCAATTAAGCTTTAACAGCAAGAATGTCACTTTCGCTTAGAATAATATAATCCTCGCCATCAATTTTAATCTCGCTACCGCCCCATTTTGCAAAAAATACTTGGTCGCCAACTTTAACATCAAGTGGAATAACCTTTCCATCGTCAGTTTTTTTACCGTTACCAACGGCCACAACCTTTGCCTCCTGCGGTTTTTGTTTTGCCGAGTCAGGGATAATGATTCCGCCTGCTGTTTTTGTTTCGGCCTCAAGAACTTTGACAATAACTTTGTCGTGTAGTGGTTTAACTGCAATACTCATAAAGCTAAAGCAACAAATATTAATAATAATAAAATTTAATTTTAATTTTAGGTGGGCAAGTTTTAATAAAAAAACTTAAGCCTTACAAATTGATATAGATTTAATAAAAAAAATTCAAGAGTCAAAAAATTTATATTGCATTTTTGCTCTTATAATAATCTAATTTTATATAAATTACGAGTGTTGATATTTTATAAAATAAAAATGTTTTTTGACGAGATAATTCTAGACATAAAATCTGGCATTGGCGGGGCAGGGTGCTCTAGCTTTAGGCGTGAAAAATTTATACCCGAAGGCGGTCCAGACGGTGGCAACGGTGGCAAGGGTGGTAATGTTATTTTTAAAGCTGACTCCAACATAACAAGTCTTATCGACTTTAAGTATAAACGAAGGTTTGAGGCCGAAAACGGAAGTAATGGTAAAAGTGCAAACAAAACTGGACATGGCGGCAAAGAGCTTGTAATTAAGGTGCCAATAGGAACTCAGGTTTATAACTCTCAAACAAATGATTTGTTATTTGATTTTAAGGAAAATGGCGAAGAGTTTTTGATACTTGAGGGCGGCGATGGTGGTTTTGGTAACTCCTGCTTTAAAAGTTCAACAAACAGAGCTCCTCGTAAGTCAACCCAAGGTTTTGACGGACAAGAGATGGAGGTAAAGCTAATATACAAAGTATTTTGCGATGTTGGAATTATAGGCAAGCCCAATGCTGGTAAGAGTACTTTTTTAGCAAAGGTTACAAATGCAAAGCCAAAGATTGGCGATTATGCTTTTACAACTCTTTCGCCAAATCTTGGAATGGTTGATTTTGTTTATGATTTTTTTACCATAGCTGACATTCCGGGTCTTATAGAGGGTGCAAGCGAGGGCTTGGGTCTTGGCGATAAGTTTTTAAAGCATGTTGAAAGGTGCAAGATATTACTGCACTTAATTGATATATCATCGGATGATATTGTAAAGGATTATCATGTTATAAGACAGGAGTTAAAAAATTACGATGATATTATAAGTCAGGAATTTAACTTGGATAGTGATTTTTCTTATCTTTCAACAAAGCAGGAGATTGTTATTTTAAACAAGTGCGATCAGGTCGATAAACAAATTGCAACTCAAATAGCAGATGAATTTTGTTTGGCAACTGGTGTTAAGCCAGTTATTATGTCAAACTTTAACGACGAATACAAGGCTCAAATAGACGGCCTTCTTGAATATTTAATGAAGTGTAAAAGGGGTGGTTAGAAGGGAGTGCTTAGAGGGATTTAATTACTAAAACTTAAGGTTTTGTTTAGTATTTGCTTGATGGCGTTAATTTTCATTTTAAGATAATCCATAGGTCTGTCGCCCTTTATGCGATTGCAGCTTGAGCAGAGCAGTTGGTAGTTTTCAATATAATCGCCACCACCTTTAGATTTTGGAACTATGTGGTCAACCTCAAAATGTCTAATTTCAAACTCATCTTGGCAGCCGTTGCACTTACCGTGTTGCTCTGCAAAAAGTGTCTCTTTGACATTTTTAGAGTGCGGCTCTATAATTACAACATCGCTTCTTTGTGGAACATCCTTGCGATGCATAAAGTCTTTAAACAAGCCTGCGTCATGACTAAGCCTTTCAATTAAAAGCTCTGCGGCTTTAAATTCAATATCAATGCCTATCCACTTGCGACCAAGTTGCTGAGCTGCAACGCAAGTAGTTGCACATCCACAAAAAGGGTCAAGCACAAGTCCATTAGGGGGACAGGAGGCTTCGATAATTCTATACATTAAAGCAATAGGTTTTTGGGTTCTGTATCCTGTTGATTCATCGTCATTTAACATTCTACTAATATCTGTCCAGTTATTGTCAATTGATACACCTTCGTAGTCGTCAAAATACTTTCGTCTTTCAATTTTGCCATCTTGGGTAATTACTATGTTGCCTTTTTGATATTCTTCTTCAAGCCTTTCTTTGCTAAGCCTCCACCCTGATGCATGTGGGTTTTTAAAGCCTCGCCATTCGTAGCAAAGATTTGGTCTGTCCCCCATTGTTTTTGCTCGAAACAAAGGTGTTGCAGTATTGTATTTTCTGCCTTTTTCGTCGACTTTTGTAAATTTTTTCAATTCCTCTGTTTTGCTTATTGGAAAAGTATTTTTAAAATAATATTGATTGCCCTTTGTGTAAAAAAAGATTGTATCAGTATTTGCCCCAAACTTTTTTGCTTTATATTGAGAGCCTTTTGCTCCATCGTTTCTTTGCCATATGATTTCGTTTCTAAAATTGTCCTTGCCAAAAACATAATCAAGTATGTGTTTTAAGTAGTGACTTGCTGTGGAATCGCAGTGTAAATAAAAGCTACCATCGCTTTTTAACAGGCGATACATCTCAATTATTCTCTGTGCCATGTAGGTAACATAGGCCATCATTGCTTTTGAGTGTATTTTTTGTACTGACTGAATGTAATAAACCATGTCAGGGTGGGTTTGCATTAAGCCTTCAAGATAAAATTCGTTGACATCGTCCCAAGTCCACATGTCTTTAAAGCTTGTTCCAGCTGCTTTTGAACCAACTGGTGCTGCATACAACCTCTTTGAATTAAATGGTGGGTCAAGATAAATTAAATCCGCAATTTGACTGTTTAATCCGTGTAAAACAAAAAGATTGTCATTTGTAAATAGAGTATTTTGCATCACTTAACAAAAAACAATTAATGTAATTTTACCAGATTGCATAAACGCCGCCGAATGTTAGTCCGGCTCCTAGGGCTTCAAAAATAATCTTATCGCCCCTTTTTACTAATTTGTTTTGTAGGCAGTGATTTAAAGCTAGCGGAATTGATGCCGATGAAGTGTTTGCATGAATGTCTACAGTTTTAATGAAGTTTGTTTTTGTCATTTCAAGTTTTTTTGACACTGCGTCCAAGATTCTCTCGTTAGCTTGATGGGCTATTATAAAATCAACATCATCAGGCTTAAGATTGTTAAGCTTCATGATTTTAACAATTGAATCGCTCATTTTTGTAACCGCATGTTTAAAAACCTCCTTGCCGTCCATCTCTATGTATCCGCTTGTTGTAGTGGTACTTGTTCCCCCCGATGTTTGTAGTATTTTGTTATGCTGCCCGTGGGATTCTATGCTACAGTAAAAAATACCATCCTCTTGGTTTGCATTATCGTTTTTTGCCTCAAGCAAAACAGCACCAGCGCCGTCGCCAAATAAAACGCAGGTTGTTCTGTCCTGCCAGTTTAGAATGGACGAGAGTTTATCCGCCCCTATAACAAGCACGCTATCGCAAAGCCCTGATTTAATCATTGAGTCCCCCATTGTAAGTCCGTAGACAAAGCCAGCACAAACGGCCTGAATGTCAAAGGCAAATTTTGAAGATATCCCGCACTCAAGCAATTTATTTTGCAGTATGCAGGCGGTAGAAGGAAAGGTTTTATCTGGCGTTGTTGTTGCAACCAAGATGCAGTCGACACTTGTTTTTTTTATCCCAAATTCTTTTTCGTATTCCTTAAGGCAGTTTGTAGCGGCATTAAAAGCAAGGTCAGAGGTTGCCTCGTTTTTACCTGCTAAGTGGCGTTTTGTAATACCAGTTCTTTGAAGTATCCAATCGTGAGTTGTGTCAATAGTTTTTTCAAGCTCATAATTTGTAACAACATTGGCGGGCAAGTAAGCTCCGCAGGAAGAAATTTTTGAGTAAGACACTCTGACAAATTACAAAAATAATAAAACTTTGCATTAAGATGTAATCAATTTTTAAAACATAAACTTTTATATGCAAGAAATATTTGCAAGTTGTAAAGAAGCTTTTGATATTTCTAATCCCTAAGTATAAAGACATATTTTTTAAAATAAAAATACAAACAAGACTTTTGCCTTTTACATCAAAATGTTACACTTACCAATCCAATGCTTGCATTTGTAAATATAACATGTTTTGCATCAAAGATATCTGCTTTAAAAAATGCCCCTTCAATAACATTCTGCGAAGCTAGAATTGCATCAGTTGCTTCTTTGTTGCAGTTAGTAAATAAAAAAGGATAGTTAGTAATAAGATTATGTATGAGCTTGTCATTTATCGTCTCAATTAAAACCTGTCTCATTACTCCGTTTATTATATATCCATTAGATTTTGGTGTTTTTACAATGTTATTCTTATCAATAAAAAAAATATTACCAGAGGAAAACTCGCATACTTCACCTTTGTGATTAAGCATCAAACAGTCAAACAAATTGTGCTTATAGCTTTCAATTCTTGCCTGTACAAAATGTAGGGAAGATAAAGTTTTTGATCCAACAATGTTTATTGGTCTTTCAAAGCTTGAGATGCCAATGAGGTTGTCTTTTATAGTTTTTGGACTAGGTTCCAATGCTTCGTAGTTCATTATAATATCGCTATCTTCTGGGTCAAGGGGTAAGTAACCCTTGCTTAAAGAGTTACGATAAAGATAAATTCTTAAAACTCCGTCCAGATCACCTACTACATTAATGACTTTTTGTAAATACTGATTAACAAAATCAAGGCTTACCTTGTTACAGTTTAAGCCTAAAATATCTGCTGAAACCCTAAGCCTTTCTAGGTGTCTTTCTATAAACAATGGTTTTGAGTTGTGGATTTTGATAGTTTCAAACAAGCCATCGCCATATCTAAAGCCACGATTTTTCTTTATATCCAGCATTTGAATTAAACACCAAGAAGTCTTGAGAGTAACAAAAAGCCAGCAAAACCTATAATATCGGTAATTGTTGTTAAAATTACAGTTGATGCAACAGCTGGGTCTATGCGTGCAAATTTTAGCTTAACAATAAGCATTGGTATTAAAAAGCCAAAAATTCCAGCCGCAAGCAAGGCTATCATCATAGATATTGAAAGCACAAGTGCAAGAACAACACTGTGGTACCAAAATACAGTCATTAAAAATCCTATGGCTGCAAAAATAAATCCATTTATCGTAGCAACAAAAACCTCAAGTTTAAATTGACTTAAGTATCTGCCCTTAAAAACATCTGGATTAACAAATCGGATAGTAACAGTTGCACTTTGGTTTGCAGCATTACCGCCCATTGAGGCAACAATTGGCATTAAAACTGCAAGTGGGGCTAGTTTTGAAATTTCGGCCTCAAAAAACGATATAAAAATAGAAGATAAAATTGCGGTAAGTAAATTGATAAAAAGCCAAAGCGATCTCGATTTAATTGCACTACTTACCTTTCCATCATCAATATTTTTAGGTGCAAAGACCCCCTTTGCTCTTAAGATTTGCGATTCAGCCTCCTCTTCAAGATAATCGCTAATAGCAAGACTGTCAACAACCCCCACAACCTTGTGAAACCTATTTACAACTGGCACACATTTGTACCCATAATCAACAAATATCTTTGCAACAGTTTTTTGAGTATCATTTGGCGAAACTGGCTTAACAGATATATTACAAGCCATTTCGACAGGCTCGCTTGACTCCAAAACCAAGAGGTCACTTAAACTTAGTAGACCATAAAACCTATCGTTCTCGTCTGTTAAGATGATTTCCTCCATGTCCTCGTTTGAATCTTGAGAATTCTTTGTACGACATTCTTTTAAGTAGTCAAGAGTCTCCTGAGCGGTAAAGCGAATATTAACTGAAGGGAAGTCGACATTCATTATTCTTCCAATTGAATTCTCCTTATAAGACAATAATCTGTTATACTTAACCCTTAAAGATGCTGGTAGCAATGATAGCAATTTAAGTCTGTAGTCTATATCAAGATCCTCAATTACTGATATAGCATCGTCAGACTCAAGCTTTGAAAAGAGTTCTATAAAATCGTTGTTATTGATGTTTTCAAATAAAAACTCAAGACTTCGCTGGGATATATGGGTAAAAATTGGAGATTGAAGTTTTTTAAAAACAATTTTTACAAAATCATATTTTGCACTCAAAATGCACCAATCTATAATTTTAGCCTGATCAGATGGATGACTTAAATAAAATTCGTGAATAAAAGAAATTTCGCTAATTCCGTCTTCAAGCTCGACAACGCTTGTAAAATCATGCGTTTTTAAAAAGTTTTTAATTTTTGCAAATAATTCATTTTCGCCGCTTCGCATATCAAAATAAAACAGATGTGGAATTTGAACCGCTAAAGCTTATTTAAAAAGCTTTATATTGCAATTAAAATTACCAATTAAAAACAGCACCTATATTTAACTGCATCGTACTAAAGGAAAGTTTTTCATTAAAGTAATCAAGGCTTGATGTTGAAGATATTTTACTAGCCAGCATTCTATAGGACAAACCAGTATTAAGAAAAACATTTTTATCTCCATTTGTAAACCTCGATATGTCAGTCATTATACCGCAGCCAAGTCCCAAAAGAGGAACTACGGATGTCTTTGAATAGTTTTCGGTACTCTTAGCAAAAGATAATTTATTACTATAGGATACCATTGAAAGACCAAGCTCAGGAAAGAAATAAGGCTGACTAACAATTGGGCCGTATTTTGGTAAATTCATTACCATTTTTAATGATAATGGCATGTATATAAGTTTAACATTTGGGGTTGCTATTAAAATCCTTTTACTTAAGGCTACTTCATTTTGATTTTTATTTGCAGCATTAAATGCAAAATAATTTATCGAAAATCCATATTGAACAAAGAACATGTCTTCTCCAGCAGGTCCCATCGGTCTTGATTTTTGTTTTTTTAAAGCATAGTCTGGATCTCTTAAATTTTGAATATTATTAAATTTTAAATTTGATTTATCAATCCCTGCCAGTCTTGACCCATAAGAGTTACCCATGATTCTTTTTGCATAGCCAACTTCAAAACCAAAGGAGTTTGTTATGAAACCAACACCATTTGATCCCCCGTAGAATCTTGAGCTTTTTAAATCACTTTTAAATCCTTGATTAAAAGAGATTGTATAAAAATTATCTACATTAAAAGGATCGATGTTAAAAGATTTTTTAGTACTATTAAGCTTCATAGATCCTGGAATTTGAAATCTTTTTCTATCCAGAACTGCAAATCTTGTTCTTGCTTTTACATCGGTAACTGCACTTTTTGTATAAAATTCGCTTGAAGAATTGTATCTTGTAAATTTATTTTGAGAATTTGAACTATACTTGCCGTAACCACCATTTCCACGATTAGCTTGCTCTTGCTGAAATGCTATTGATTTATTATTCATAAAATTCTTATACTTTAGAACATCCTGCCCTTGCTGATTGCTAGAAAGATTAGTATCTTGTTGTGGCGATGTTTGTTTTACTTCGTAGTATGCCTGCGCCTTAAGTCCTTGAAAAATAAGGAACGATGTGTAAAGAAAAATTCTCAGTAAAAGAACCATAGTAAATTATGCTTAACAATTACAATAAATATTTTCTATATTATAGCAAAAATCCGACATGTATGCAAGAAAAATCTCTTAGTTCATTATTTATTTTTTGATAAAAATATTGCATATAAAATACCAAGTTATAAAAGAATGGTATTATTGCATTTTTATTTTGTTTATTTAATCTATGAATCTCTATTTATCGCCATTTGTAGGGTTTTTAATAACTATTTTATCGATTGAATTCATTAAGAAATATTCTTACATCGCTTTTCCAAAAAAGTTTCACCCTATACGAAATGACCTTGTTATTGACCACTCTGGCAAAAAAAATATAACACCATTTGGTGGACTTGCAATGCTCTTTGGGTTGGTTGGAGGGGTTTTAACTCTTGCTGTGTGCAAATATTTTATTAAGGGAGATGTTTTGTTCACTAGACATTTTGGATTGTGTTGTTTTGTAATTATTGCCTGCTTTTCAATTGGCTTTGTCGATGATTTTTTAAAAGTTGCCAAGCAAAACACTAAAGGATTAAATGCAAGATTTAGGCTTGTTCTTGAGATACTTCTTGCAAGCTTGATTGTCTTTTTTATAGCTACAAGAGGTACCTTTAATCCTAAATTAATTAACCTTTCTTTAGCTATAACAATTGTGCCAATTCCATTTTTTGGAATAAAGGTTTTTAATCTAGGGTACTTCTATTACCCTCTTGCTATCTTTACTTTCGTTGCAATTTTAAACTCATTTAATTTAACCGATGGGCTTGATGGGCTAGCTGGTACACAATTTGTGCAAATGGCAATTGCGATGCTTGTAGTTCTTGTTGTTGCTTTTAATTACGGCTTATTTAGCATTATTTGTATAGCATTGTTTTGCGTTTTTGGATTTTTAATTTACAACTCCCATCCCGCAACTATATTTATGGGGGACTCTGGTAGTCTTATGCTTGGCTCGATTATAGGTCTTGTGACAATAAATCTACACATTGAGTTTGCACTTCTGTTTATTGCATTTATACCATTTTGCGAGAGTCTTTCGGTAATATTGCAAGTTGCATCATTTAAAACTCGTGGTAAAAGAATATTTAAAATCGCCCCAGTTCACCATCATTTTGAGGCCTTAGGATATAAGGAGACAAAAATTGTTATGTCATTTTTCGTTGTCGCCTGCTTAATTTCAGCAATTGTTGTAAGTCCGTTTTTTCTTAATGGTATTAATTAAATTTATAAATGAACAGATTGACAGTTTTTAAAGAGCCTTCGTTGCAAGTCATTGAAGATGTGAAAAATACACTACTTTTATCAACGGATGGATACAAGATAGAAAGTTTTAATGAATTTTATTTTGATGAGCACTTTCAAATTAGATTTGAAGGACTCGAGAACTCTTTACTTTTTACCAACTTAAGAAACCTTCTTTATCCACAGGGCATTGACTTTATAATTCAAGAGCCACAGTTACCATTAAAACTTTTTTGCTTTGACATGGACTCTACAACTCTAAGCATTGAAACCATGGATGAATTTGCAGGATCTGAGCTGGGTGATGAAATGAAAAAACAGATAGAATATATAACAAGCCTTGGCATGGAGGGTAAAATTGACTATATGGAATCATTTAAAAAAAGACATGCTCTATTGAACGGTCTTGAGGTAAAAAAACTTGAAGACTTTTACGCTAGGGAAATAAAGGATAAAAAATTCAACAAGGGTATAAAAGAATTTTTAGCATCCATTAAGCAGGCTGGAGGTACAAGTGTTTTGCTCTCTGGGGGCTTTGTTCAATTTGCAAATCTCGTTGCTACAGACTTGGGTTTTGACCATGTTTTTGCAAGCGAGCCTGAGGTGTCCAACGGAAGATTTACTGGATTTATAGAAGAAGATAAAATATTTACTGCAGAAAAAAAGAAAGCAAAATTACTACACTATACTTCAAAATTAAATTTAGACAAGGCTCAGGTTTTTGCAACTGGCGATGGCTCAAACGATATTGAGATGTTTAAAAACAGTGGTCTTGCTGTAGCTTATAGGGCAAAAAAAATCGTTAAAGAATCAACATCAAACTGGCTTGAATTTGCAAGTTTTAAAGAGCTTGTTAATATTATTGACTAAGTATGATAAAAAAAATATTAATTATAAATGCCGATTACTACAAGGATATATCATTTAATCTTTGCCTTGGAGCTATAAGGGAAACCTGTATTATCTCATCTTTGAATATTCTTGATGAAAAAAATATCGCTTTAGCAGAACAAGTGATATCTAAAATGCTACATGATGGAGAAAAATATTTTTCCACAAATAGCATCTTGGACGATAACAATCAGCATGAAATTATTGTTGAAATTAAAAATGTAGCAGGATGTCTTGAAATACCATTGGCTTTAGCAAGATACTCAAAAACAAACAAATACAATGGCTATGTTGTTTTAGGGTGCGTTATAAGAGGGCAGACAACTCACTACGAAACTGTTTGTAATGAAAGCAACAGAGCAATTATGAATATTGCAACTGAAAATTCATTAGCCCTTGGTAATGGAATTTTAACCACCGAAAACTTATCGCAAGCCAATCAAAGAGCTAGATACTGGATGGCACATCACGAAAATAAGGGTGGATTTGCCATGAGGGCTTGTCTTGATATTTGCAATATTACAGTTTAGCCTTGTAACATTATTTAGTAATTTGTTTTTAAAGGTCTTTAATAAATCCATATGCCTAGCTATAAATGCAAATTAATATCAAACAAAAACGGACTTTCGATTGTTAAAAACGAATATTCTGACAATATTCAAGATCTTGAAAAAAAATTAAGTTCTGCCTACGAAATTATTTCGATTAAAGAAATTAAAATTAAGCAAACAGTAAAGCTTCAAAGCAACGATGTTGTATTCTTTTTTTCATACCTTGGGGAGTTAACTAAGATAGGCGTGAACCTGCAAGAGGGTTTAACGATGGTGGCAAATGAAGTTAAATTAAAAAATGTGCAAAAATTTACACAACAAGTCATTACAAACCTTAACTCCGGAAACTCTTTAGCAACATCAATTGAAAAATCCACAAAATCCATCAGTCAATTCTTTTTGTCAATTGTAAAAATGGGAGAGCAATCAAACAACTTAGAAGAGGCTTTTGATTATATAATTAGATATATTAATGTTTCAAAGCTTATTAAGTCACGCACAAGAAAGGCAATGATGTATCCGTCATTTTTATTAGTGTTAATGACTGGACTTATTATTGGAGCATCGGTTTTTGTAATACCAAAGATGACGGAATTTGCCTCCTCGATGGGCATAACGATGCCATATTACACCCTAGCTCTAAAAGCATTTGCGGATTGTGTAAGAGAGTATTGGGCGATAGCAATACCAGCAGTTGTTGGTCTTATTATTTGCTTGCCGCTCGTAACAAAGGTTATTCCATCAAGTCAAATAATCTTTGATAAAATCAAGATCAAGTTACCTTTTATAGGCTCCATTATTATAAAATCGGACATGGCAAAGTTTTGCTTGTTTTTTTCAATGGCCTATAAAAGCGGAGTTGATGTTATTGAATCCTTAAGGCTGTCACAAAATGTTGTTTCAAACCATGTTGTAAAAAAAACATTAGCAGAGATAGCTGTAAGTGTGTCAAGTGGTACCCAGATGTCTATAGCTATGGAGGGCACCGTAATACCGGACTTTACATCAAGAATGTTCAAAATAGGCGAGAATACAGGCGATTTAGCAAGATCTTTAGAAAATGTTGTAACATTTTATACTAGAGAGATTGACAATCTTACCGAAAACCTCGTTTCTTCAATTAAGCCAATAGGTATCTTAATGGCGGGGGGCTTGCTGATATGGATTATATCCTCAACTATACTACCCATCTACACTCAGTTCATTCAAAAAATTATAGCATAAAAGTAGTTATGTTTTTGCAAAAAGTAATATAGCTTGACATATACTGTTTTTTGTAATAGGATTATAAGTGAGTTAAAGTTTTAATATTAGTATTAAAATTTTAGTTCAACGATTTGTTTATTATAATTTTTTTGTATTTCTGTGGTTGATAATAGAAACGGCTCTCAAACGGGAGTTATTAAGTTTTTTAAAAAAGATAAAGGCTTTGGCTTCATTACTTCAAACTCTGGTGAGGATGTGTTTTTTCACATTACATCTTGCAAAGCAAGTTCTGAAGAAGATTTAAAACCAAGTGCTGAGGTTTCATTTTCTGTTGAAAATGATAAAGACGGTAGAGTTAGAGCAGTTAATGTTTCTGTTCTTTAATAAATAAGGTTGAGTAGGATATTTCGTCCGATTCAACTTTTTTAGAGGAAAAGTTCTTAGAACTAAATCCTCTTGTTTTTAAAAATTCATGACTGGCCTTTAAGTTTTCCCTTTCGCTATTATCAAGTAGTATCCATCCGTTATCGTTTAGATAATCAGGTGCAATTTCTATACATTTTGCTCTTTCGTTTGAATCTACAACTATCAAATCAAATCTTTTATTGCAAAGCTTTATCGACGATGCAAAGTTTGACCTTACCAAATATATATTAAAATCAATATTGTAATCAATCTTGTTAGTATTACTTTTAACAAAATTAAACCAAACTTCACGCGACTCCACTGTGTAAAGACTCTTTACCCTTGTTAGATAGTAAAGAGTTGAATTGCCACCGCCGTATTCAAAGACATCAAATGTTTTGAGTTTATTTTTGTTAGATTCCAAAAAAGCAATTTGGTCAATATTGTACCAAGGTAAAAACTCTGGATCGTTGTTTGTGATATTTTGCATAATGCAAAAAAAATTATGGTGTACCCGGTAAGATTCGAACCTACGACCCACAGCTTAGAAGGCTGTTGCTCTATCCAGCTGAGCTACGGGTACAAGAAAAAGAATATTAGTCTATCCTTAACTAGATTTTACAATCGATTGATTGTTTGTCAAGAAATAATTGATAAAAAAATCCAGCATTTAAAACTATTATTTCAAGTTTTGCTAAATTTGATATTAAGCAACAAATTTTAGTCTTAGGTTTATTGAAATGTATAAAAAATTTGATTTTGTAGGTTTTGTTGTTTAAGCATTCAATGTGGCTTAATTATTACAAAAGATTGTTTTATTTTTATGTATCAACAAACTAGAGATAGTTTTAAGAATTTTTTTAAAACACAGGGACATGAGGTTGTTGAATCTTCCTCGGTTTTACCAAGTAACGACCCAACGCTTTTGTTTGCAAACAGCGGCATGGTTCAGTTTAAAAATGTTTTTACGGGTCTTGAAAATCTTAAATGCAAGGATCCGTTAAAGCAGGGCAAAACTGCAACAACGGTACAAAAGTGCATAAGGGCAGGGGGCAAGCATAATGATCTTGAAAATGTTGGCTTTACAAACAGGCACCATACTTTTTTTGAAATGCTTGGTAACTTTTCCTTTGGGGATTATTTTAAGGAAGGGGCAATAAAATATGCCTTTGATTTTTTAACAAAGGAACTCTCCCTACCGCTTGAAAAGCTTTATTTTACAGTCTACCACAACGATGACGAGGCTTTTGGCTTGTGGAAGAAGATTGCTGGGGTCGCAGATGATAAAATTATTAGAATTGATACAAACGCAAATTTTTGGCAAATGGGCGATACTGGCCCTTGTGGTCCTTGTAGCGAGATATTTTACGATTATGGCGATAAGATATTTGGTGGGCTACCCGGTACAAAAGACGAGGATGGACCAAGATACACCGAGATATGGAATTTGGTTTTTATGCAATACGAAAGACTTGCAGATTCTAGCCTAAGCCCATTAAGGCAACAATGTATTGACACTGGCATGGGGCTTGAAAGGCTTGTTTCGGTTCTTGAGGGTAAAACGGATAACTACGAAACCTCTCTTTTTGCAGGTATAATAAATGAGAGTAAAAAGTTTTTACCGACTTCCAAACTAAAGCTAAGCGGGGCGAAGGAGGATTATGTTCACAGAATTATAGCCGACCACATAAGAGCGGCAGTTTTTATGATAGCAGATGGAATTATGCCATCAAACGAGGGTCGTGGCTATGTTTTAAGACGCATTATAAGAAGGGCATTAAGGCATTATTTTATGAACGGGGGAAGGGAGAGTTTTATGCACAAGTTGAGCCTTTTTGTCATCTTGCAAATGAACACTGAATACCCAGAGCTTGAAAGGGCAAACAGCTTCATCGCATCTACTTTAAAAAACGAAGAAGAGATGTTTTTAAATCTGCTTCCCGATGGGCTTAAAATTTTGGAAAAAGAGACCGATGGTAAGAGTATTCTTGGTGGTGAATTTGCCTTTAAGCTTTACGATACATTCGGCTTTCCTCTTGATATAACTGAGGATATACTTAAGCAAAAAAATATTAAACTTGATATTGATGGCTTTGAAAAAGCGATGCAAGAGCAAAGGCAAAGAAGTAAGACATCTTGGGTTGGCAGCGGAGATTCTGCTGGCGAGGATGAAATTGCAAAATTTGTTTTAGGCATTAAGCAAGCAAACGGCGATACTATTTTTGATGGCTACAGAGAGAACAAGTATCAGGATTTAAATATTAAGGCTAAAGCCTTAGGTATTTTAAAGCTTAAGGATGAAAATGTTTTGATTGCTACTGACAAAACTGTTTTTTATCCAGAGGGCGGCGGACAGATGTGCGATAAGGGGACAATTGATTTTGAAGGCTCAATTTTTGCTGTAACAGATGTTAAAAAGAATAATGGCATAATACTTCACACCTGCACTTTGCAAAGCGAGTTTGATGCGAATCTTGTTTTAAATAAAACTTTGTTACTAAAGGTTGACTGTAAGCTTAGAGCTTTGCACGAGTCTAATCATACCGCTACTCACTTGTTGCATTATGCTTTAAGGGCTAATCTTGGTGAGGGTGTTGTTCAAAAAGGATCTTTGGTTGCAAGCGACAGACTTAGGTTTGATTTTGCGTTTAACAGAGCCTTGACCTTAGAGGAAATCTTAAAGACGGAATCTTTAGTCAATTCATTAATACAGCAAAATCTTAGTGTTACCAAAGAGATAAAACCAAAAGAGGAGGCTCTTAAAAGTGGGGTTATGGCTTTGTTTGGCGAAAAATATGAAGATAGCGTAAGAGTTGTGACAACGGGCGAAAGTAAGGAGCTTTGTGGCGGGTGTCATGTTGTAAGCACTGGCAAAATTGGAATGTTTAAAATTATCTACGAAAAGGGAATTGGGGGTGGTATTAGGCGTATTGAGGCAAAGACTGGACTTAGTGCCCTTGAGTATATTAATGCTGAGCTTTTAAAGTACAATCAGGTGATGGAGTTTAATAAAGTGCAAAATAAAGAGGATTCAAACGAGCTTTTAAATTTTGTTAGTGATTTAAAAAAGCAAAATAAATTTTTGGAAGCTAAGCTTAACGACTTTAAACAAAGCTTGTTGTTGCAAAAACCAATTAAAAATACTGATGGCTTTGATGTTTTAACTCTTAACCAAGGCGAGATTGAGCAAAATGATATCGTAAAGCTTTTATCATCAAACTTTAATGCAATATCTAAGCCTTTAATCGTTAAGATTGTAAGTAAAGATTTAAAACCATGCTTTGTTGCTTGTAAGTCATTAAAAACCTTGCCAGATGCAAAGGAGTATTTACTTAGCTTTGCAAAGTCTTGCAACTTAGACTGTAATTTAGTGAGGGGCTCTAATCTTTTTGCTTTTCTAAGTTTTTAAGTTAAAAATCTAAGTGAACAAATGCTTTGGGCGGGGTTTATTTAGATAGGGTAAGTTTTATTGCATCAATACCCATGAGTCTTAGAATTGCAAAATAAAGTCCTATACTAACCAATCCAAAGCTAGATAGTATGCCAAGCCTTGTAATAAGACCTTTGCCCCAAAGTGCAACTGCTTGATTTAGCGACAAAAACACAAGTCCAATTACAAGTGAGGCTAGGATTGTTTTAAGTAGGAACGATAAAATATCTTTGTGTACAATTAAATATTTCCTTTTTACCAATATGCCAAGCAAAAAAATACAATTAACAAGGTAGGAAGTGCTTGTACCAGCCGCTATGCCAAAAACACCAAATTTTTTGACCAAAAGAACTGAAAGTACTATGTTGCAGACTATGCCAAGCATGCTAAATATCATTGGTGATTTTGTGTCTCCATTTGCAAAAAATATAACAGACAACACTTTATTAAGAAGTGCAAAAAAAAGTCCCAAGGCAAAGATTGATATAATAACAGATACATTGTTAGTGTCAAGCCTTGTAAAGCCTCCATATTCAAAGATTGTAATTGTTATTGCCTTTGCCGATATAAACATTGCAAGGCTAGCCGGAATGCCATAAAGAAACAAAAGCTTAAAAGCATTTGTTTGAAGGTTTCGATTTGCATTTACATCGCCACTTACTATTGCCTTTGACATGCTTGGTAACGACACTATGCCAAGTGTAATACCTATGATTGAAAGTGGGAAGTAGAAGATTCTGTCAGCATAGTAAAGATAAGAAACGCCTGATGTTATAAAGCTAGCCAAAAGCCCGTCAACAATTGCATTAACCTGCGAAAAAGAACTTGCAAGAGTTGTGTTAAACATTTTAGAAAATACAAGTTTTGTATTAGAGTCGAGCTTTGGCTTTGTAATTTTTAAAAAATATCCATTTTTGTAGCAAGCAATATAGCTTGTTACAAACTGCACAACCCCACCACAAAGAACAGCAACAGAGAGACAAACTGTAAGTTCACTAAAAAAAGATTTGAGGTAAAGAGTAAAAAATATCATTACAATACTAAGTAGTGATGGAACGAATGCGTAGAAAAAAAACTTTTCAAGAGAGTTTAAAACCCCCCATAGCACAGAGCATGATGTAATAAAGAAAAAATAAGGAAAGGTTAGCTTTGTAATAAAAATTGTATGCTCTAGTTTTTCGCCTGTAAAACCGGGTGCTAAAAAAAAGACAATCTTATCCATGAAAATTTCGCAAATTGCAGTTACACTAAAAAGTACTATAATGATTAGGGTAAAAACATTTGAAGAAAATTTAATACTAGCCTCCTTGCCTTCGTTGTGTCTAACTTTTGAAAATACAGGAACAAAGCCAGAAAATAAAGCACCTTCACCAAAGATTTTTCTGAAAAAATTTGAAAGTTTAAAACTTGTAAAAAAACTATCCGCAAGAGCACCGGCACCAAGATATTTAGCTATAAGCATGTCTCTTGCAAAGCCTAGTATTCTACAAAATAATGTCAATAGCGAGACTAGCATTGCAGATCGGTTCATTTTTCTTACTCTAAAATACCCATTTTATTCATTACATCCTTGCAGTCTGTGTAGCCGTCGTAACTTAAAGTTTCTATGGCTATTTTTGTAGTATCGGTACAACTGCTATTACATAAAAAGTAGTCTCGTGGCACTGCAAGTGCAGGTGGCTTTTCGCATTTTGACTCACTTGGCAAACTTACCCCAGTTTTATTACATTTGACCGAGGTTGCAAGGGCGGTGTAAATCGCATCTGCGGTACTTGAGTCAGGTGCCCAAACCTGACTCGAGCTAGTTTGCACTTTGCACTTTGATGTTGAAGAATCAAGGCTAACAATAAAATTACAAGTATATATTGTGCAACCAAGCTTTGTTTTGCAACCAGTGAAGCCGGAGTTTGTAATTTCCTCTGTATTCAAAATATATGTTTGATTTTTTTTGCTAGTCCCTTCATCGCTGTAATTTACTGCAAGGCAGGTTTCGGTTGAGCTAACTTTTCCCGTGCAGTAATTTGCTCCACTCTTGTCGTTTAGCATTAAGGAAATAATGGTTTCTGCCCCAAACATTAAAGCGGTTCCAAGTATTACTGTCATAATCATACCCCATGAAATTTTACCTAAAAAGAAGGCTATGCCAACCATAACTAAGGCAAATATCATAAATGTTTTTGCAATTTTGGATGTTATGTATCCAGTCATTTTACATAAAACAGCGGTAATTGAATTTTGCTCGCAGTGCCCGGATCCGTTACCGCTTCCGTCAACATTTGTTACATCGCCAATACAAACATAGCCAGTTGGACAAGCCGCATTGACATCGCAGGCTACCGAGGTGTCTGATGCAAGGGAAGTTTTGCTAAAAATGCAAAAAAAAGCAATGCTCGTAAGCAATAAATAGCTTATGAGATTTGTTTGTAGACCCTTAAACATAATAGTTTTTTATAAAAACAAAAGTATTACTAATAGAGTTACAATCTTAAAACAACAAAAATATTCTTGCAATATAATTATTTTTTTTGTAACATTTAAAAGGTTCGCTGTGGCTTTGCGTGCTTTGTGTAAAAGCAATTTACGAGGAAAGTCCGAGCTTTAATACGCAAAATGCCGTTTAAGAGACGGGGGGAGTAATCCTACGGAAAGTGCAACAGAAAGTAGACCGCCTAGTTTTGTAAAAATCTAGGTAAGGGTGAAACAGTGAGGTAAGAGCTCACTAGTAATGGTGGTAACACCATGCTATGCAAACCCCATTTAAAGCAATACCAAATAGGAACGGTTGCTTTTATTAATTTAAAAGTATTAGCCTTGAGCTAAAGCCAGCGTATGGGCTTGCTGTTCGGGTAGGTAGCATGAGTCAAGCTGCAAGGTTTGACCTAGATTAATAAAGCCAATAGCTTGCAAAGGCTATACAGAACTCGGCTTATAGGCGAACCATTTTTTTAATTTGTTGCATAAAAATGCTTCATGAATTTGCAGAATTTGCTACAAAAATAACAGCCGATATGGGTTATTTTGGTATCTTTATCTTAACAACACTTGAGAGTACAATTTTACCACTCCCTAGCGAAGTTGTGCTTTTGCCAGCTGGCTATCTTTGCTTTAAAGGGCAGATGAGCATTACATTACTTATTGCTGTTGCCAGCTTAGGCACTTTATGCGGGGCTTTGATTAATTATTTTTTAGCCTTCAAGCTTGGGCGTCCCTTTTTGCTTAAATACGGAAAATATTTTTTAATGAAGGAAAAAACATTTTTTAAAACAGAAGAATTTTTTATTAAATACGGCCAGCTCTCAACATTTATTGGTAGATTGCTTCCTGTTGTAAGGCATTTGATATCTCTCTTTGCTGGACTTTACAAAATGAGTCTTGTAAAATTTATTTTATATACCTCTCTTGGTGGCTTCATTTGGTGTACATTTTTAACCCTTCTTGGCTATTTTGGCGGTGGGTATATTGCTTAGTAATTAATTATATAATGTTATATGGTTCTTCAAAATAATTGGAATAAAGACTCTTGGCGTGGATTTAATATTAAACAGCAGCCTGAGTATTCTGATGATAAAATTTCTAAGCTTAAAATTGTAGAGCATGAACTTTCAAGATATCCATCTTTGGTTGATTTTGAAGAAATTAACTTGTTAAAAAAACACTTAAAAAGAGTTGAAAAGGGGGAGGCTTTTATTTTACAGGGTGGTGATTGTGCCGAGTCTTTTGATGCTTTAAGTGAGCAGGGTCTTAAAAATTACTTAAAGACAGTTTTGCAAATGAACTCCGTGCTTATGTGTGGACTTAAAAAACCAATTGTAAGAATAGGGCGAGTTGCCGGTCAATTTGCAAAGCCTCGTAGTAACAATACCGAGGTTATTGATGGGGTAGAGTATTTATCTTACCGTGGTGATATTGTCAACGACATAAAAACTGACAACAGGGAAGCTGAGCCAGAGAGGCTTTTAACAGCCTATTTTCAATCAGCTGCAAGACTTAATTTTATAAGAGCATTGACAAAATCGGGATTTGCATCCCTTGATAACATCGAAAGATGGAATCGTGATTTTGCAGATGCTGTAAAAAACGAAAGATTTACTCAAATTACTAACGAAATAAGAGAGCATATAGGTTTTGTTAAAACCTGTCTTGCTGGTGAAAAGGTGCCAAGTTTTATTAACGAGGCTAGTTTTTTTATTTCTCACGAGGCATTGCTTTTAAATTACGAGGAATGTTTTCTAAGGCAGAATAAGATTGATAATAAATTTTACAACCTATCTGCTCACATGCTTTGGATTGGGGATAGAACGAGGGGTCTTAACGATGCACATGTTGAGTTTTTAAGGGGGGTTGAAAATCCTATTGGAATTAAAGTTGGGCCAAGTGCAAAATTTGCAGAGATTTGTCAGGTTGTTAAAAAAATTAACCCAAGTAACGAAAGTGGAAAAATTATTTTAATAATTCGCATGGGTAAAGATGCTATAAAAAATAAATTAGGTGAGCTTATTGATGAGGTTAAAAAAAATGGCTTAAATGTTATTTACCAAAGCGATCCTATGCATGGTAATATTGTTAAAAGTGGTAAT
Source organism: Rickettsia typhi (assembly GCA_945889175.1). Classification (GTDB taxonomy): domain Bacteria; phylum Pseudomonadota; class Alphaproteobacteria; order Rickettsiales; family Deianiraeaceae; genus CAMCVL01. The sequence continues at coordinate 57,145 of CAMDBF010000001.1, read as the reverse complement.
TTTAAAACACGCAGATTTGATGATATTTTAAGCGAGATTGAAGCCTTTGTCAGAATTTTAAATTCTAAGGGCTTGCATGCTGGAGGAATTCACCTTGAAATGACTGGCGATGATGTAACGGAGTGTACCGGCGGAGGTTATAATGCTGTTTTGGATAACGATCTTGAAAAACGCTACCATACTCACTGCGATCCAAGGCTTAATGCAAACCAAAGTTTAGAGCTTGCATTTTTGATATGCGATTTAAAGAAATAAAAAAAAGTTTGATTTAATTTTTATTTAACTTAGAATTTTGTAATGTCGTAAAGAATTTTTGTTTTATCATTATGTTGATTGTATTTATGAGATCTAGCGTAACAAATATTTGCAAGTTTGCAATTCTTGGCATTTTATCAATATCAGTCAGTAAAGCCTCCTTAGCTGGAGCTTCTTCTCAATCAGTTCCGCATATATCTTTTGCAACTGGATCCGTTAACGGAGTCTATTATCCTGCAGGCGGAACCATATGTAAAATTATCAACGAAAATACAAATCCAAAAGTAAAATGCTTTACCGAGTCAACATCTGGCTCTGTTGGTAACTTGGTTTCAAGTCGTAGCAATCCAAGCTCTCTTGGCTTTAGTCAAAACGATTGGCTTTACTATTCCTACAGGGGTGAGGGGGTTTTTAAAAACTCAGGGGCTGATGATAAATTAAGGGCTCTTTTTACACTACATACAGAGGCCTTGTACATGATTGTAAAAAAAGATTCTACAATAGATTCTATTGACGATTTATCTGGTAAAAATGTCAGTATAGGTCTTGAGCAAAGTGGTATGAGATGGACATTGCAAAGGTTACTTGAGGTAACAAAAGTCAAGCAATTTGATTTTAAAAAGACTTTAGAGTTGAAACCATCGGACGAAATGAAAAACTTTTGCGATGGCGATCTTGATGTAATGTTTATGATATATGGCACTCCAAACCCAATAACTCGTGAACTTATTGAATCTTGTGGTGCAAAAATTGTTGCTATAGATGATAAATATATCGATATTCTTGTTAAAAAATATCCTTTTTACAGCAAAACTGTTATTCAAAAAGGTCTATATTTTGATTCTCAACCGAATATAAAAACCTTAGGTATAAAAAGTACTGTATTTACAACTACCGAGCTTGACGAAGAGCTTGCTTATCAAATTACAAAAAGTGTTGCAAATAACATAGTAAGCCTCAGTCAGGCTAGTGATGTCTTTAAGGATATTAAGCCTAGCGATTTAGCTAAGGGTTCAGTTGTGCCTTTGCATAGTGGCTCTCTTAAATACTTTAAAGAGATTGGCATTGCTAAATAGTGGATTGCTTATCTAAGAAAAAATGTGGTTAAAACTTAAAATTTTAAAGATTGTAAGACATATTTTATTGCAGTTAAATCCTGAACTTGCTCACAATATTGCAATATTTTGCCTAAAATATAACTTAGTTCCTGCAACTTTCACTCAAAATCAAAGATGTAAATTAGATAAACCACTGGACTACATTAAGCAAAATCCTATAGGTCTTGCTGCTGGATTTGATAAAAATGCTGATTGTATTAAAAATCTTGCAAATCTAGGTTTTGATTTTATTGAAGTTGGCACTTGTACTCCAAAGCCACAGTATGGCAACTCAAAACCTCGCCTGTTTAGACTTACAGAACAAAAAACAATTATTAACCGCTTTGGCTTTAATAGCAAGGGGAAGGATTACTTTGTTAAAAATCTTAAAAAGGCAATGCACCTTACAAATAGACCCTTAATAGGTGCTAATATAGGCAAAAATAAGGAGACTCAAAGCATAGAGTCCGATTATCTTATTATGCTTGAGGCGGTTTATAATTACTGCGATTATGTTGCCATTAACATATCCTCGCCAAACACACTAGGACTTAGGGATATACAAGGTGAGGAGTCTTTGGAGATTTTACTTAAAGCCTTGCAGGAAAAACGCTTGGAACTTCAAAATACTCATGGGGTCTATAGACCTTTGTTTTTAAAAATAGCTCCCGATATAACCAAAGAGCAGGTAATTTATATAGTAAGTCTGTCACTAAAGTATAAAATTGATTGCCTGATTGTTGCCAATACTACTATAAAAAGAGATTTTGAGGATTTGGAAGTAAGTAAATTTAAAAGTGAGCAGGGCGGATTAAGTGGTAATTTATTAAAAGATTTGTCTTTTAGTATTTTAAAAGATTTTTTAGATGTCTCGCAAAACTTAATACCAATCATATCAGCTGGCGGAATCGATTCTTCTGAGGATGTAAAACGAAGATTAGCGCTGGGTGCAATTGGGGTGCAAATTTATTCCGCCCTTATTTTTGAAGGTTTTGAACTTATTCATAAGATAAAAAATGATACAAAATAAAACCATCATCTGCAACTGGAAGATGCAAGGCTCACTTGATCTTGTAAAAACATTTACCGAGCAAATGAGTAAAGCTGATTACAAAAATAAAGAAGTTGTTATCTGTCCACCAAGTATTTATTTGCAATCTTTTGCTGTCAATAAGTGTAATTTTAAACTTGGTGTCCAAAATATTTATCAATTAAATAATGGTGCTTTTACCGGCGAAATTTCAGCTTTTATGGCAAAAGAATGTGGAGCCAAGTATGTAATAATAGGCCATTCCGAAAGAAGAACTATTTTTAATGAGACGAATAGCGAAATTCTAGCAAAAATAAACATTAGCTTAAAAGCTGGGCTTGTGCCTATTTTTTGCATAGGCGAAAGCCATGAGGACTTTCAAAGCAACATGCTAGAGCAAACCCTCTCAACTCAGCTTGATATATTATCCTACTTGGACGATGCTTGGAAGGGTTCAAAAATTATCATTGGCTACGAGCCAGTTTGGGCAATAGGCACAGGACTGGTGCCTAGTGATAATGATATTTTAAAGGCACATACATTTATTGCAACCTACCTTAGGGCTGCAAATTTTCATCTTAACTTTAGTATCATTTATGGTGGCTCGGTGAACGATGCAAATGCACAATCCATACTTAACATTAAATATGTTGATGGTCTTTTAATTGGCGGGGCTAGCCTTGATGTCCAAAAGGTGATTAATATATTATCAATTTAATGTTTATTAACTTTGAGGGGGTTGATGGTAGTGGTAAAACGACCCAGCTTAAAATACTTGCAGATTATCTTACTTTAAAACAAATTGACTATACTTCAACAAAAGAGCCTGGTGGCACTGAGCTTGCTGACAAAATTCGTGAACTTATAATTCACGAAGAAATGAGTGAACTTACAAGGTTATTGCTTGTTAACGCATCGAGGATTGAAAATGTGAAGCAAATAATTCAGCCCGCACTCAAGGCTGGCAGAGTAGTTTTGTGCGATAGATTTGTTGATTCAACCCTAGTCTATCAAGGCTTAAAGGCTGGGCTGGGTGTTGACATTGTGCAAAAAATGCACGCAATGTTACTTAATAATATAATGCCAGATGTTACCTTTTATCTATCAATAACTCCCGAGCAGGCTTTGGAGCGTATATCATCAAGGGAATTATTTAACAATTTTGACAAACAAACTGCCCAAAACATTCATCTTATGATAGATTGTTACGAGAGTATTTACTTTAAGGGTCAAAATTTGGATTTACATTCCAAAACACAGATTGTAAAAATTAATGCCTATAGGACTGCGGAGAGTGTTTTTAGCGAGATTAAGGCTTACATTAATAAAGCATTGGGGTTGTTTTAATAATAGTAAAATCGCTACTGCAATCCGCAAAATCAGCGATATTGTAATAACCTTTTTGACCCAAGATAAATATAGCGGATCCCGAGCCACTTAACCCATGTGCTATTTTATTGATACTGCAAAATTGACTTAAGCTTGCAATATCAATTGATTGTTTTTTTACAGTATCCAAAAAATCATTTTGCAAAACTAATTTGTTAAGCATTGCTAAAAATTCGCTTGCATCCTTTGATTTTAAAAGAACCTCTGTTATTTTTTGCTTATAGTTTGGGGCTTGTAACAGTGTGTCTGTCGATAAATTTAAAGCTTTGTACATTTCGCCAGTTGATTGTTTGCGATAAGATTTTGGTATAAACAAAAATACTTCAATTGTACTTAAAAATAACTTGAGTTTTGCAAGTTCCTCTAGTGTTAAAAAAGATTCCTCGTGTTCTACGATATCGCCAAGTTCACTTAGTAGGCAAAGCTGTGAATTTTGAGCAAAAAGTACACAATCCATACCAATTTTTGCAAGAGCATTTTGGTTAAATTGCAGTTTTTTTGCTAAGTATTTTTCAAACAAATACTTATAAACTGTAGTTCCATTTGCCGAACCTCCAGCAAGCCCACTAAGACTTGGCACTTGTTTTACTACATCAATATCGTACTTAGGTATCGTGATATTCTGTCCTTTTGCAAGACTTGTTATTAAGTCTAAAGCCTTACTTATTGTGTTGTCTTTTGTGTTTATGATATCTTTGGTTTGACAAAATGTAATTTTATTTTCACTTGTTTTGTTTGGTGAAATGTTTATTTCGTCATGTAAATTTAACTTTAAGACAAGACTTTCGATTTTGTGGTAATTATTTTTATCCTTACCTAGAATTTTTAAACCTAGATTGATTTTACAATGAGATTTTAAAGTATTTGTCATTTAATTTTACGAAACTTTTACGAAACCTTTACCAAATGGAATGAATGTAGTAAAACATACAGACAAGAGCTATAAACAAAAATATGTAACTTGTTGTACTGCGATTTTCGTTCATGACATAAAAGAACATCAGGAATATAAATGGTGCGGATAGAGGGACTTGAACCCCCACGGGTCGCCCCGCTAGAACCTAAATCTAGTGCGTCTACCAATTTCGCCATATCCGCCCTTGCAAGAATAAATCTTGTTTTTTAATTTTAAATAAACTTAAATAAATAAGCAAGATTTAAATATGTTTTTTGTAAAATAATTTTTACACTAGCTACATAACATAAAAAAACTTATCATGTTTTTCAAGTAAAATTTTAAACTCAGGCTGATTTAAAACTATCACTCTTCCTTTTTTTACTGCTATCCCAGCATAACCATGTTCAATAATTAATCTTGCCGTATCAAGACCTATAGTTGGTATGTCTGCTTTAAATGTTTGACCATGTTTTGCATCCTTTATAAGTATTGGGCTGTTGTTTTGTTTTGCGTAAGCCGAGCATCTTTTTATAAGCTCATCAGTACCCTCCGCAGCCTCAAGACCCAAAATACTATTTTCACCAATAACTATCGACTGGGATATGTCAAGTTTAGAGAGGTTTTTAATTAATTTAAAGCCTTTTTTAATTGCAAGCTTTTGCTGAAGATTTGGTACTTTGTTTGTTGAAAGCTTTTGTCCAGCAAGCATTTGCGGCAATAACTTTGATACCTGTACAACCTTTACTCCAGTTCCTGCCTCTATTTTTTTTGTTACCGCCTTTAATAGTACATCATCACCAAAGAGCCTTGATGATAGTAGCTTTTTTACTATTCTTGAACCTATTGATTGCTTGTTATCATTGATATTGATTTTTGTAAAATCAGGCTTGTCAACCTTGCCGGCAATAATTATTGCATCGGGCTTTAGTCTATTTGCAATTTCAAAAAAACCTTTGATGTTTGTAATTTCTATCTCGTGATATTCTTTCACCTTTGTTTTAAAAAAATCTGCACTCTCGCAAATGCCCATATTGTTTTTTATTGCAATAATCATTAGTTCGGTTTGTGCCCTTGAAGAATGTATTTTATTTTTTTCCTCAATACTTAATAGTATAGATTTTGGCAAATCGCCACTACCAGTTATTAATAAAAGTTTGGTCATAATTTGTTAGCTTAAAATATTTGTAACATCAAGACCCGTATGCACGCATTCATAAAGGGTTTGGTAGTGTTTTAAAGTGAGCTTCTTGCTTTGCATTATAAAATTTATTGCCTTAAGACTGTAGATGCCCTCAGTTGTTTTACTTGCGTAGGTGACTCCTTTAGCAAGATTTACTCCGTAAGAAAAATTACGAGACCTTTCATCGCCACCACTTAAAAAGATATCCCCTATGCCAGCTGAACTTAAAAAGCTTTGAGTATTTAGATTTAAAGCTTCAAGAATTTTTACCGTCTCCTGCGATATTTTTGTTAAAAATCTTGCCTTGGCATTTGCAGAGCCAGTAAGTCCGTATGTAAGCCCGCAGCCTATAGCTATTGGATTTTTGCAAAGTCCTAGTATCAAAATTGCCTCTGGATCCTCGCTTGTTTCAATTTCCAAAAAATTAGTGCAAAGCAATCCCGAAACATACTCAAGACTTTTAGCATTAATTGAGGAAAGAGTTGTGATAGTTTTTTTTCGCTCTACAAGTTCGCTAGCAAAATTAGGTCCCGAAAGAACTATTTGGTTTGTGCCGATAAATTTTTGAGACAGAAATTCAGCAGAGCTTACAAATCTTTCCTCAATTTGAGTAAATCCCTTTGAGCAAATTACAAAATTTTTAATACTCTGCAAATCTTGAAAATGCTCATTAAAAAAAGCAGCAAAAGCAAGGGTTGGTATGGCTAAAAAAGCAGTATCGATGTTTGACAACAACCCCTTGTCTTTAAAATCCGTAAAGGCTTTAATTAAGGGCGATAAAATAATACCCTTAAGATTTTTAGAATTTGTATGTTTGTTATTAACCTCCTCGGCAACCAAACTGTCCCTTGTATAAAGCATTACCTCGTGATTGTTAAAGGCAAGAACACTTGCTATTGCAAGCCCCCAAGAGCCGCTACCTATAAGTAAAATTTTTGACATATATTTATTTGAAAAAGTAATCTGTTAGTATTGATTTTGCTACAATTGTTTGTGGTTTTTGATGGTTATTTTGCTGTGAATTGACGATTGCAAAAGCCTCTTTATATTGATTGTCGTAATATCCCTGCTCAATAAGCTTAAATTCCTTTTTAATTTTTTCAATTGTGCAATCTTTATTAACGCACTCTATTACCAACATTTTATTTTTTACTATATTTACTATATTGGCAAATTTGACTTTTACGAAGAAGCTTGCTATAAAAAAATTAAGCCAAGCAAATTTATAGTACACAAGGCATTTGATTCCATTAGCTAAAAATTCCATAGCATTAGTGCCAGACTTAGCTATTGCAAGCTTAGCCTCTTTCATTAATAGGATTTTATCATCCCTTGTTGTAATAACTAGGTGATTACAAAATTTACTCCTCACGAGATCCGAGCTTGAATGAGTTGCTAAAAAGACAACACTGTAATTTTGCTCTATATTAGCTGAGTTAAAAAGTTTGGAAATAATAACACTATGTTTTTCGATCTCGCTTTTACGACTACCAAGTGTGACGGCAAGTATTGGCTTTTTTAATAAATATTTTTGCGAAAGAGTCTCTTTTAAAACAATGGCTTCATCTTTATAATTAAAGCTTGTGCCAACACAGATTGCATCAAGCCCGTATTTTGTAAAGTAAGGCGGCTCAAAATTATAAAGACAAAAGATTCTGTGATATAATTTTTTTAACTTCAAGCCTCTCTCTTCGCCGTATGCCCAAACCGCAGGGGAGATGTAGTGATAAAATTTCATCTTGTTATTATTTTCTTTAGTTTTTTGTTGCAAAATATCTTTTGCAAGATTTACAACTCTAAAGCAAAAACCACCCGAGTCTACGGTTAAAACGATATCTGGGTTTATGCTTGCAATTTTGTTTGCGGTAATTTTTATTAATTTTTTTAACTTAAAGATTTTTTTTGCAACATCAACAAAGCCCATTATCGATAGCTCTTTAAAGTCAAACAAGCTATTCAAACCTTGTTCCGCCAAGTGTTTTCCACCGACTCCAAGAAGTAAAAGTTCGATAGATTGGCTACCTTTTAGTTCATTTTTTAATGCCTCAACGACTCTAGCTGCAAGCATGTCGCCAGATTCCTCACCAGTGATAATAAAAATTTTTAACTGCTTTGTCATTAGATCGGTTACAACTTTCAATCAAAATAAAGAACCATTCCTATCCCAAGGGTTGTAACTTTGTGCTTTGCCGGCTGCGATGCATCAACTCCATTTAAACTTCTATCGCTACTTATTAATTTTGCTATGGTAAAAAATTGTTTATAAAAAATGTCAAATCTTAAATTTTTATTAAAACCAATCTGAACGCCAGTTCCAATCATTCCATCTAAACCAAGTCCTCTAATTTTATGAAGAGTTTGAGCACTATCTGTTGACACTTGATTTGTTACTGAGTTTTGCACCATATTCATGTTACCCCTGAGAGCAGCAGACATGGCACTAAAACCTATTCCACTAGTAAGATAAAATCTAAATCTATTGACATCAGTATCCAAATATCCATTAAACATTGCATTGTAATATCTTACAAGAACATCGACATTGTCGAATCGAGCTTGAGATGATCCTGCTGAGCCTATTTGACCATCAAGATTGTAAGTTGTGGGTGTTGTTATTAAAAATTTTCTTGCCTGAGCAAAGGCAAGGCTAAAATCATACCTAAAAGCACTATTTGTTTTTTTGCCAAATGCAATACTGGCACCTATATTTTGAGAGTCTGTTGTGATTTTTGAAGTTGTTAGCTTTGGATTCATTTGAGCTAAAACACTTTGACTAAAAACAGAGCTAGGCGTAATGCCAAGTGCATAGAGATTTTCCGCCTGAATGCTTCTTGGAGCTAGCAATGACAAGGTTCCGTATCTCGACTCTTTTTTGTTAAAAAGATTGCTTGTGTGTCTAAAAAATGCAAAAGCCTTAAGGGACATAAGACAAACAAGGGCAGCAAGAGCAAATCTACTTGCTAAAAATTTTATAAACAGCATAGCACTTTTATAGTGATTTAATAGATAACAATTAAATTCCAAGAATTCGGTTTTTTAGCTCGAGCATTATAAATTCTAAATCCTTTTTTGGCAAATTGCCATCAACGAAAAATCTTAAAATATTTTCAGTACCAGACTTTCGCACAACGATATTAAGCTTAGCATTGGCAAATTGCTTTATAATATTATCTATGGCTGGAGCAATAAGAGATTCGTTAAAGGATAAGTTTTTTAACGGTAAGTTTTCTTCAAGATTGTCTGTTTTAGTAAAGATTTTAGACAGCTGGCTTGCCTTAATTTTACTCTCCATCATTACTGCTAAAACTTGTAAGCTTGCAATAATCGCATCTCCAGTTTTACAATAATCGTTTATTATTATATGCCCTGATGGCTCCCCGCCGAGATTGCAATGAGTTTCGCTCATAACCTGAGATACAAAGCTATCACCAACCTTTGTTCTAAGTAGCTCAAGTCCTATAGAGTTTAAGTATACCTCAAGTCCCATATTTGCTATTATAGTTGAGACTACCGTCTTTGATTTCAATAGTCCTTTACTTAAAAAACTTTTAGCTACAATTCCTATGATATGGTTGCCATCTATAATTTCACCATTTTCGTCAGAAATTAAAATTCTGTCTGCATCCCCATCTAGAGATATTCCTATATCAGCCCCGCATTCCTTAACTTTTGCAGATATAACTTCTTTGTGAGTAGAGCCGCAGTCAAGATTGATATTAATGCCATTTGGATTGGTGTTAAAACTTACAACATTAGCACCAAGCTCCCAAAATATCTCTGGGGCAATCTTGTAAGCTGCACCATTTGCACAATCGATTGCTATTTTAATGCCTTTTAAGTCTATATTTTTAGGAAAGGTGCTCTTTACAAACTCAATGTACCTACCTACAACATCGTCAACTCTTCTCGCCTTGCCAAAATCTATGCTATTGACTAAAAATTTCGAAATATCCTCTTCCTTTAGTAGTAACTCAATTTCATCTTGCTCTTGTTTTGATATTTTTGAGCCAAGATTATTAAATATTTTTACCCCATTGTCGTAAAATGGATTATGTGAGGCGGTAATCATTATTGCAGCGTCAGCACGCATGCTAATTGTTAGCATCGATATTGCTGGGGTTGGAAGTGGGCCTGTTAAAATTACATCAACACCCGATGAAACTAGTCCAGATAAGAGTGCACTTTCAATCATGTAGCCTGATAGTCTTGTATCCTTGCCTATTATTATTCTTGGTTTTTGGGTACCAAGAATCTTTGCCTTGTTATAAATTTTGTAGCCTATAGCATTGCCTAATTTTACAAAAAAAGCAGGAGTTATTGGGTATACATTGACTGCCCCTCTTATTCCGTCGGTGCCGAAAATTTTCATAAAAATAAACTAATTTGTTAATCAAGATGGTCGTAGGATATGTTTGTAACTTGGTATTCCTTACTTATAACCGTCACAATGTCGCCAACTTCTTTGTGCATAAGGTTTTTTGCAATAGGGGTTTCAATTGATATATAGCCACTTGCAATGTCAGCTTCGTAGTGACTTACCATGGTAAAGTTTTTTTTAACTCCATCGCTGGCTTCTAAAAAAACCTTTGCACCTATTTTTACACTTTGCAAATCACCAACCATATGCTTTGTAAGTATGTCGGCATTGGCTTTAACCATACTAATTTCGGTAATCTTTCTATCGTTGATAGACTGCTCCTCTCTTGCGGCTTTGTATTCCGCATTTTCGCTTAAATCACCATGTTTGCGCGCTTCGTCGATTTTTTCAATAATTATTACTCTATTTTTTTCACACTCTTCAAGGAACTTGCTAATCTTTAGATAGCCATCCTTTGTCAACAAAATTCTAACGCTCATATAAAATAACTTATTTTTTTATAACAAAAATTTTCACTTAATAAAAATCTAAACACTAGCTTTACAGTTTGCAAGAAAACTTTTTAAAAACTATATAGATAACTTGCTGTCGTTTTTTAGATTTGCCATGTAAAAACTTTTTGGATTTGCAAAAGAATGCTCAATTTTTCCATAGCTAAACGGAATATTTGCAAGGCTTTCTGCAAACCCACCTGCTGCAATTACAAGCCCGTGTATTGCGGCGGTGTCCCATTCGTTTGTTGGGCAACTTCTGTAATAAATATCGCAAACGCCACTTGCAACAAGACAGCCCTTTAGTGATGAGTTAATAACTTTTACCTCAGATATGTCAAGTGTGTTTCTTAGTTTTGTAATAAGTTCAGCCTCTTTTGGGTTGCTTGAAACGGTTAATATTAAATCTTTTGTTTTGTCGCTTGTTGAAATTTTCTTTTTGTCAACTAGCTGTGATGTTGAAAAATCGTTTATCATGTAGGCACCATGACCAAGAATTCCGTAGTAGCATGTATCAAAGGCCGGGGCAGCTACGAAGCCAGCTATGGGCTCGCCTTTGTAGCAAACACCTATGTTGATTGTAAATTCTTTTGTTTTTTTTACAAAATCTCTTGTGCCGTCTATTGGGTCGGTGATAAAAAGCATATCGCTCAAAGGCAGAGATAAGCCAAAAAGCTTCTCCTCGCAAATAAAGCTAGGTGCCGGATTTAGATACTTAAAAATAGATCTTAAAGATTTATCTATTAAATCGCTAATTTCAATATCGGCCTTTGTAACTGGTGTTTCATCCTTTTTTATTTGCAGACCTATGTCTTTAGCTAGGTAATATTGCATTGCAATTTTACTTGCTTGATGCATGGCTAATAAAATGCTGTCTACATTTTTCAAAATTTCAAACTCTGGGAGCATTTTAGCTTTATTTAATTACGATGCTACCTGCGTGTCAAAATTTATCGAGTCAATTACATCAATTATTGACTTAAGAGATTGTTGCTTAAGATCTTCGTTAAAAATGCAATTACCATTAAGAACAACGCCGTCGTTGACAATAAGATAGGCATACTCCATGTCGCCGCTTACATCTGCACCAGGGTTAATCGTTATAATTCTGGCTTTTACCTTGCCCTTAAAGCTACCATGAATTTCAACGCTGTCGGCAAGTATATTTGCTTCAATTTTAGCATCGTGCCTTATGTTAATAATTTGAGCCATTACAAAGCCTTTAATCGTACCAGAGACCTCGGCATAGTTAAAAATCATCTGTCCGTCCATCACCGTGCTAGAGTTTATTATCGTTGGCGGTGATGAATCTTTAATGGAAGCTAGAAAAGATAGAATATTGAAAAAAATATCATCTTTTTGATTTTCAGTCTTTCCACCTAACTTGCTATTTGCCGATTTTTTAAAGCTAATCATTTTTTCATTTAATACTATAAATTTTTTGAACCTTGTTAATAAATTTTACAACAAATTAGCTTTGCCATTCAAGTCTTTTTTTCTCTTTTGTTCTTTGCTTCTCTTCAATCCATAGGTTTTCGTTATACACACATACTATGTCGTTACCATATCTTAGGGTGTACCTTGCCCCTATTGACTCAACTGCAACATAAGGCCCTATTACCCTGTAGTTCACTATGGACTCAAATCCAGAGCTGTCAACACTAAAGATTGCAGGCTGCACTCCGCCTTTTTCCTTAAATTCAAAATAAACAAACCTACCATCATCAAAAATCTTGGTAGGAAACATATAATCCTCACCAGTAAGAGTATAGTTAAAGTTATATTTGTCCGCCTCGTTAAGGTTTGGCAATACTGATGTTGCATATCTTTTGATGTTATCAGAGTCCCCAGCGGTTGGATAATAAAACTTTACATAAAACGAAAAATCCTTGTCTTTAAAAATATCTTTTGTTTCGGGCTCTTTTGCAAAAAGTTCAAAAAAGTAGACTCTTTTGTTTGTCATTACAGTAAGTTGGCTGTCAGCATCACTTTCAACGGGTCGTATATATAGCCTGTTTTGCGAAGGAACGACATCCCAAGCCTTTTGTCTTTGATTGTTAAATGAAAAGTTTGTTGCCGCCTCATCGGATTCAAACTCAAAATATGTCGATGTATCATAAGGAACCGTCATTCTAAATACAGTGTTAGGCGAGTAAGAAAAAACCTTAAATCTTGAGTCTGAGCCAATGGTTCGTGGGGTCATGTAGTTTCTTTTAACGCCATCAGCACCGTCTTTTTTAACAAGTCCAAATGGTTTTTGTGCCGCAAGGGCAGGGGATTTAGAGGCTGTTGCAACAAACAAAACAAGCAATGCAAGCTTTAAAACTTTAAACATATAACTTTTACACTTATAATAAAATAGCTAGCTTAATTAACATCTTAAATTTTACTATAATTTTTTACATAAATCAACAAAGAATTATAGTAAAGTAAAAAAACTAAGGTTTAATTGCACTTGATAAATGTCTACAAACATTTCAAGCTAATAATAGACATTTTTATAATCTTGACAATGTAGATATTTCTTTAATTTGTTTAAAAACTAAAATCTCTGCAATTATAGACATAAGCTATCGCCATCATTTTACCAAGAGGAAGACCATGTGTACCTAAATGGATAGATTAGGGGGATTTTTAACCTACTTCGCTAAGGGGAGTGTTGAGAGATTAGTTTCGTTTTGTTTTGTTACTGCCTGTTTAGAAATATTTGGTTGTTGCATTCCAATTTTGGACTCCTCCCTTTCGTTTACTAAACTACTACCTTCCAAATTAATGTTTGGGTTATGGTAGTTATTTTTTTCAACAGGAAGATTTTCAATAATTTTTAATGCATTATTCTTTAGATTCTTTAGCTCCTCGTTTTTCGATTCGCTTACTACGTTCCATTTTTTTAAGCAATTGTTAACTAATTCTCTGTCACCTGTAGTTATTTTGCCCATGTCTCTGCCATATTGGTTAAGGGCAAGTGCAAATTCTTTTGTGGCTGTTTTTAGGTCCGCTTCAAGACTGAGTCTAAGTTCTGCATTTTCCAGCATATTATGTAATTCATCTTGTGAATTGTTACTTATAGCATCTGTTACTTTTTTACACTCTTTTAGGGACGAATTGTAGTTTTTTATTTCCGTGTCTGTAAGGTGTAGTGAAAGACATTTTTGCAAATCTTTTTCATTGTTTAAATTAAGGGTTGTTTCGTCAGCTTTTGTCATATCTTTTAAAGCCGTAATCCTCTGTTGTAAGCTGTTGTCGTATCGATATTTGGCTAGATTAGCATAAATGTTTATATTATTGTTTAGGCAATTTACTACTTCAATATTATCTTTGATATTTTTAGCATAGTCTGGAAGGAAAAATTTATGATATTGTTTTAAAACATCATCTGCACTCTTTAATCTACCAATAGCGGATTGTAGATTTTGTTTGTGATATTTTTGTGAAACCTCCGCTAGCCTTGAAAAGTTTTCTCTTGCATTTTGCTTTCTAAATTCATTTATTTGTTTTTGTCGATCTTCTCTTGTTTTTTCGGCTGCTGTAATCTGTGATAATGTATTATAATTTTCAATAGAAGTAATAGCTCTTCCAAAATTATCAGTTTGTTTTTTGCTATTTTTGTTTAAAATTTCAACAATCTTTCTTACTCCTGCTGATATTTTTTTGCTTTCTTTTATCGCTGTGGCATAGGGGGCGGTATTTGTTGTGCCTCTAGCGTGAGTATTAATTCCGTCTGTTAAAAATTTACCTTCAGTACTTACAATTTCGTTACCTTTTAAAATCTCTTCTACCGATTGTAATTGTTGTCTTATTTTTTCTGTCTCTTGTTCAATTGTTTTTTCTAAATTCTTAATTTCATCATCTTTTTGAGCAATGTTAGATATTGAGATAGCTTCACCTTCAGAATTTATTGTTGTAACACTAGATAAAAACGAGTTAAGCTCCTCTTCGCTTACTAGTATTGTAACTCCTTCTGTATATTCATTACTATCTCCAACTTTCACCTTACACTCAGTTACCCTTTGTTCTAAACTCACTCCAGCAAAAATATCTTTGCCAAAAAGTGTTTCAATAAATGGTTTTGTGTGGGTTTTTATATCTTTTAGCTCTTTAATAATTATTTGAATGGTACCATTGTTCTGTATTTCGCATTCTATATTACCCTCTTTGATTCGGTTGGTTTTGCTAGAGCTTACCCACCAAGTATCGTAGGCACTATCCCTGCAGGTGTTTAAAAGTGGTAGAAGATATCCTTTTACAACCTGATTATATATTTCTTTCTTTCGCTTACTTTCTTCTGTTGTAGCTTTTATTGTTTCTAAGGCAATCAATGTATTTATAATATCAGTATTCAGTGGAACTGGTATGCCTTCTTTATTCATTTTGTTAAAAAATAAATAATATCACGATAAATAAAAAGTGATTCAAATAAAAGTATAGCTTATTTTATTTATTTTGTCAAGCTTTCAAGCCTAAAGCCAAAGTTGTCGGTGTCAACTAGGTTAAAGCCAAGCTCTGTCACTAAGCTTCTTAGCTCGTCTGCTAGTTTGTAGTTTTTCATTTTTTTTGCCTCGCTTCTTTGGTTTGCAAGCTCCAGTGCCTTGCTGTAAGCTTGGTTTTGCTCCATGCTCTCCGTATTATTATACTCAGTATCGTAAAAAATACCCAATAATCTGCCGGCATAAAAAAGCTCAAGTTTAAGCCTTTCAAGCTCCAGTCCTTGCTTTGTATTAACTATATCCCTTGCAAGCGAGTGCATAATAGCTAGGTATTTTGAAACATTAACATCGTCCAAAATACATTCCTGCAACTGTGGGCTTAGGGCATCAATGTTTTCAAGATAATCTTTTTTTAGATTCTCTGGCTTAATAAGCGATATGTCTATTAAAGAATAAAATTTATTAAGCATTTTTTTTGTATTAAACAAAAGTGCCTCGTTAAAATCAAGGGGCTTTGTGTAATGGGTTGATATTAAGGCTAAACGCAAAACCTCGCCGTGGTAGCCCTTGCTTTCAATATCTTTTACCGTAATAAAATTACCCAAAGACTTTGACATCTTTTGCCCGTCAACCATTAAAAATCCGTTATGCACCCAGTAAGATGCATGTTTTGAATCTTTATATCCGCAAACAGATTGTGCAATTTCGTTTTCGTGATGAGGGAACTGCAAGTCAACCCCGCCCCCGTGTATATCAAAGTTATCGCCTAGGTATTTGTGTGCCATGGCACTGCATTCAATATGCCAGCCGGGCCTGCCATGTGAAAAGGGCGAGTTAAACACAACTCCGTCCTTAGGCTCCGTCTTTTTCCACAGGGTAAAATCCTCAGCATTTTGCTTGTTTAAAAGCACTTCAATTCTTGAGCCTGCAATCATATCCTCAATTTTGCGGTTTGCAAGTTTGCCGTAGTCTTTAAAGCTATTTACTTTAAAAAAAACATCTCCATCAGCCTCGTAAGCATGCCCATTATTAATTAAGGATTGAATTAGCTTAATGATTTCATCCAAATGCTCGGTAACCCTTGGCTCGTGACTTGGTTTAAGGCAGTTTAAAAAATTACAAGCCTTAAAAAAAGAATCTATTGCCTTTCCGCTTACTTCTACCTCGCTTTTACCATTAAGCCTTGCCCTTGCGATAATTTTATCGTCAATATCGGTGATGTTTCGCACATATATAACCTCTTTGTAGTAGGATTTGAAAATTCTAAAAAGCAAGTCGTAAAACACAAAAGATCTTGCATTGCCAATGTGAACATCGTCATAAACCGTTGGTCCACAAACATATATTTTCATTACATCCTTTGTAATTGTTTGTATTTGCTGCTTTGACTTAGTTAGGGTGTCAAATAAAAAAACATCCTTCATACTTTTTATTTTGTTTGCAATATTTTATTTAATAACAAAACTCTAGGTAAAATGCCACTTATAACATAAGTATCTTGCTAATTTTAAAACACCAAGGCTTAAAAGCAAGTTAATTTTTATTTTGTTGTTGCAATTAGTTAAATATTGTTTTAGAATGTATTTTAATGTAAAGAATAAATTTTGATTTTAAAGAGATGACGGACTCCTGTTTTGTTTTTATCTTTGGACCAAGTGGAACGCTTGGTGCTTTGTTTGGCAAGGATCAGCTTATTAGTAGTAAGTTTTTTAACTCAGGTAATGAAGCTGAAAATATATCTGCGATTGAAAACTATATTTTATCAAACAAAAGGGCAGGGGTAAAAGTTGTTCTTGATTATCAATCGCAAAATTTTATATCTCGTAACGCATCTAAATCGCTTGGTCCATCGGGGTTGGCAAAGTTTTTAAAGGCAAAGCTTGAAAGCGACTTAAAGCAGTTTCATGGAGGAATGAAGACTGCAAGACTAATTAAGTCCGATGCTAACGAAAAAACAGACGAATATTTACTTTCAACGATATCAACTGAGGGCGAGTCTATAACATTTTTAAAAGAACTGCAGGGTCATAGTAATAATGTTGTTGGTTTTTACTCTTCTGCAGCTGAAATAAACGATATATCATCGCCAACTGAAATAAAAGAGCTTAGCTTTTTGCAGCTTGTGCAACGCAGTTTGCAAAATTCTAGTTCCAAAAAAAATAAACCTAAAAATACTCTTTACACCTACGATGCATCATCTAGAACGGGAACCACACCATCTGACGGCAAGATTAATTCAAGATCTTGGATTATAACTATTTCTTTTCTTGAGACATCAGGCTTAAGAACCACAGTAAGTATAGGAAGCTCAATTTTAATATCAAAGGTTAAAAAAATATCAGATCGTAGCTTCAACGAAACTGCACCAATTATAGTAGCCGAGATAAATAGTGTAATTTCTTACGCCGAGAGGGCCTCGTTAATGCCAAGATCGAGTCTTTTTATGAATGTTTTTGGTTCAAGAGATTTTCTATCAACTATCGAGGCCGTTGCACCAGATGTGGGTACTGTAAATTTGTTTTTAATGCAGGACTATATTAACGCAACAAAAAATCAAGCCCTAGCTAAAGAGTATAATCATCCAGCAAGTTTAGCTCTTGCATATAAGGTTTATAAAAAACCTTTTATGCACTTTGTCGACGATAGCATTAAGGATAATGCACTAAAAGACTTAGGGTTTAAGGTTATACTCTATGTTGGCATCGCTATATTTATTGGCTTTAATTCTTATGCGGTATATAAAATTATTCCATTAAAAAATATTAAAGCAAAGTATGCAACCTCTCTTGTCGAGCAAACGGAAATGAAAAGAAAGCTAGATGAAATCAAAGGCTCGGTACAGGATGTTAATATTGATAGAGTTGTTGAAATATCAAAATTTTATGCAGCATCTTCAAAGGCTAATTATTTTACCGAAATGTTCACCGATGTTTCGGCAATGCTTAATGTTATCGATGATATATCTGTAAGTAAGTTTACTTTTGAAATTACAGATGATGTGCCAACGATTAGTGTCTCGATTGCATTTAACAATCAGTCAAAACAAGCATTCATAATTGATTCTTTAAGGGAGCAAAATCCATCCTACAATATTATGATAAATGATGCTGAACAGAATTCTAATGAGACTTTATTGAGGTTTTTTAAAAAATAAAGATGAGCATGGAAAAGAATGTGAACAATTATAAATCAAGGTTTTACACCTACTTACTTTTTGTTAGCTTTATTATTATAGAGTCTTTTGGCTTGGTATGGTTCGTTACTAATGAAAAACAAAAGGCTGAAAAGAAATACACCGAAACAACTGCACTTTTTGAAAATGCAAAAAATGATATTCAAAAAATATCACACTCAATAAATATGTATAAACAATATAGCTCGATATGGGAAACTATACCTGAGGTAAAAAAACAAAGAAGCAAAAAAAATGCTAATGATATGAAGGTGTTTTTAAACTCAGTTGCAAATAGCTTTGGCTTTGAAAATCTTAGTATAAACATATTTACAAACAGCATGCTTCAAAGTAACAACCTAGCTTCACAGCAATCAATTGGTATGCCAGTATTGCCAACTCTTGAATCCAAAGAAGTATTAAGCGGTGATTTTTTTGAAAAAATTGTAGTTGAGGTCAAGTACGACGCCCTAACTGAGGGTTCAGTATTTATGTTTTTAGATGCTATAAATAGTGATGACATGATGTTTTTTGCAAGGCGTATTCAAATAGAAAAAATTAAACTACCACAAGGTACTCAAGGTAATATTATAAGCTTGGTAAAAACAAAGCTTGAGGATGGCAGTAGACATGTATCTTTAACTGGAGTTGTTAGTGCAAATATTACCTTGGAGTATTACATTATTAAATAAGCTAAAGCTATGAAAATCGTTCTGTATTTTTTACTCTTCTTTACCGTAGTTGGCAAGTCTTTTGCTGAGGATGTTGGTATGCAGCAGGTGAGCCAAGATGGAATTCAGGCTTTGCAGACTATGCAAAACAATGTAGGCAGTCAAAATTCCTTAATTGACTCAGGTAATGCTGGTGAAAACAATTCTCAAAATGCACAGCAGCAAATGATTGCAAATAGGCAGATGTTTCTTCAGAACTTTGCACAAAATAAAAACAAACACTTAATTGTTAATTCTAGTGAAAATCTTGCTCTTAACCAATACTTGCAAGATTTTGTTACTAACGGTTATTTTCTAAAAGAAAAGTTACAGGCTGGTCCAGGTCTATCGTCGCCGGTGCAAATAAAAGTTGGATATATTATGTTTTTTAGCGAAAGTGGTAAATGGTTTGTCAAAATTAACGACAAAAAATATACCCATGTGAAAAAAACTCTTGGCAACATTACAGTGCAAAAAGTTTTGAAAGATAAGGTTATACTTTTATACACCCCAGATGATTATGCTATAAGAAGCTACATCGCTTCTCTCAAGGTTTATCCAGAAAATTTAAAAATTAGACCAAATGGTGACTTTACTATTGAAATTAAAGCAAATAATTGCTTTGACTTAAATACAATGATAACAGGCAAAACCTGCTAAAACTAAATAATATGGCAAGGTTTGTTAATATTTGCAAGGGTTCTAATTTTTTGCAAGAAGTTAAAAATCTTATAATGTACGATGCCTTGGGTGATAAAAATCTATCGCACATAACAATAATATCGACAACCTCGCAAATAAGCTTGGTATTGAAAAAACTTTTTTTACAGGAAGGAATTATTTCTCCAAACATCTATTCCGTAGGTGAGATTGAGGAGTTGAAGCTTTCCAAAATATTTAATGTTAATCTTAGTAATATCACTAAATCAAGTTTGAATCTTGTAAATGACAATGAATTAAGATTTATTATTTACAATTTTTTAAGTCAAAATAAAAACATTCAAAATCTCACTTTAAATCTAAAACCAAAAGATGTTATAAATCTTGCAAATCTTGCGATGGATGTTTTTAATATTGTAAATAATCAATTTGACATTTCACACCAAATTAATCGTGCAAAAATTGATTTATCATATGGTCAGGTAAGTGTAAAACTTGAGTCTTCTCTTGATTTTATTATAAAACTTGGCAAATACATTAATAATTTTTTAACAGCTAGCGGTCTTGAAACTAAGGCACAAAGAAGGCAAAGAATTACCAATATTTTTGTTGACTTACTTAATAACTCCAAGGTTAATCGTGGTGATAAAGCTTTGTACTTCGTGGGTCAAAATGGCGAAAATGAAATGTTTAACAAAATATCCAAAGCCGCCTTTGCAAAAGATTTTACAACAATTATCGCTCTTGCCTTTGAGGATGTTTTAGATGTTAAAAACATTGACACCAAAGATTTCTCACTTTATGGTAATTGCCTTACAAAAGCAAGATATTTTGTGGACTTGCTTAGTCCAAAATTATCGCAGATTACCAAAGGGCAGAGCAAGACCTGCGTTACAAAATATTTAGTTAAAACTAGAGATCAAGACGAGCAAAATACAGCCATAACAAATTTAATTTTAAGCTACGGCGATAATTGTGGCAAGGTTTTAATTTTATGTCCATCTGGCGACTCCGCTTTAAAGCTTGAACTTTATTTAAGGCGGCTTAACAAAGATGTCTACAACTCCTTTGGTTGTAAGCTTACTCACACTGAGGTTTGTAAATTTTACAATTTAATGTTAAGCCTCTCGTCTAGCTTTAATGCGAAAGATTTTCTTAGCTTCATTGGACATGAGCTTTTAGACGATTCATTTAAACCACAAAATATTAAAGATATTGAGCTTGTCATCAGGATTGATGCAAGGCTAAAATCAGTTAAAAATCTAAATATGTTTTTAAAGATTGTTGGTGACAATTTTACCTTTAATCAATCTTTAACTAGTGCATTGCTAGATCTTGCAAATTGCTGTGGATTTGAAAATATACTCGCCCAAAGCTTAAAAGCTTTTAAAATGCTAACTAATAATAAGGATCATGTTGAGTTTGAGCAATTTTTCAATTTTATCGAGACTGAAATTGCAAGCTTCAAGCCTTACATTACGGAGCTTAAATGCCTGAACAATGTTAGCTTAGAAGAATTTACAAGCCTATTTTATTGGCTTGCAGATAATCGTAATTTTATTACATCGCATCAAAAACGAGATAAGTGCGATATTTTAATTTTAAGCTTAAAAGAGGCTAGATACCATAGTTTTGACAAAGTGATTATTGCGGATTTTATTGAAGATTCTTTTGATAAAATGGAGCATAACCCTTTACTGAGCGACTCAATCAAAAAAACACTTGGACTTGCAACATCTCAGGATGCAATTACATCCTCTCTTGCTGCCCTTAAGGATGTCTTGAGTATTGATGCAAAGCTAGTAACGGCATTTTACTACAATCAAGCCGATATAGTGCAAAGACCAAAAGGGGTATGTGCCTTTGCTAATTGTTTTGAATTTACAAGTTGTATTTTACCAAGCGACGTTAAAGGGCTTCATTCTGGCTTACAGGAGTCCGCAGTTGACAACATTTTTGTACCCATTAAGTATAAGCATCTATCTCTATCAAATACTTCGGTGAATATGCTTGTAGGTAATAGATTTGATTTTTATATTAAATATATTTTAAAGCTCAAAGAGCTTGAAACAATCAACGAAGTCTACAGTAAAAATAAAATTGGCATTATAATACACAGCCTGCTTGCAAAAACTATAGAGTATTGTAATACAAATAAGCCCAACTCTAGAGAAGCTGTTTTAAACTACATGTATAGCATTTTAAATCAAGAGTGGCTAAGTTTTTACGGTAGCAAAAACTACTTACATGCCATGCACACTTACGGCTTAAAAGTTATTTTTAATGATTTATACGATAAGCTGTTGTGGCGAATAATAGCCAGTAAAGATAAGCCTTACTGGGAAGGCTACGAGGGTCTTGAAACAAAATATTATATAAGCGAACTTGGGGTTAGTGTGCAGGCGATACCCGATTTAATTTTGACAGATTACAAAACAATTGAAATTATAGATTACAAAACATCTTCGGGAAGCGGAAAGTATGCTAAATCGCTGCAAATGCCATTGCTTGAATTTCTTTTGCACAAAACATCTTTTGGACTAGATTTAAAATGCTTAAGCAAAGAGGAGGATGTGAAATTGAATTACTACAAAATTATAAATGGCAACTACGAGGTGGAAATTGAAGCATCTAAAAAATTTATAAACTTTGAACAAAGTCTCTACGGCTTTATTGCAAGCTACAAGAATGATAATTTTAATTTTAATTCTTGCATATAAGTAATTGCAGGTTTAAACATTAATGTAAAAGATACGATATTAATGTCTAAAAAAATGTTAAAAATTGCGAGCTTCAACTGCAATTCAATCAATCTCAGACTTCCACATATCAAGATGTTGTTTAATGACGGTGTTGACGTTGTTTGCCTGCAGGAGACTAAAGTGAGAGACTCTGCCTTTCCAATCTTTGAGGTTGAGAATATAGGTTACAACCACATAATATTTAGTGGTGAGGCAACTGGACAAAGAGGGGTCGCGGTTTTAAGTAAATACCCTATAAAGGAAACATCAAGGCTTAACATTGTTGACAGCGGTAAAAGGCATATTGCTTTTGAAATTGAAGGAATTACTGTGCATAACTTTTACATTCCCGCTGGCGGCGACTTGCCTGATGTCAGTGTTAATCAAAAGTTTGATGAAAAGCTTAGATTTTTAGATTGGACGATAGATTACTTTAGTAAAATCAAACAAAAAACTATTATACTTGGCGACTTTAATATTGCACCTTTTGAAAAAGATGTTCACGATCACAAAAGATTACTCAAGGTAGTTTCTCATAGTCCTATCGAAATAGAGATTATGGCCAAATGGGTCCAAAGCGGTGATTTTGTTGATATAACAAGGGAATTTATTGACAAAAGCCTACCTTGTTATACTTGGTGGAGTTACAGAATACCCGATGCATATGGCAAGGGTTATGGTAGAAGGCTTGATCATATTTGGTGCACAAAAGATATTTGGCACTGTGCAAAGAGTGTTGATATTTTGCATCATTATAGGTCAACCGAAAGACCATCCGATCATGTACCGGTTGTATGCGGTTTTGAATTTTAATTATTATGGTTTTATGAGTGTTTTAAAAATTATTTGGTTTTTAATTA
This sequence comes from Rickettsia typhi, assembly GCA_945889175.1. Classification (GTDB taxonomy): domain Bacteria; phylum Pseudomonadota; class Alphaproteobacteria; order Rickettsiales; family Deianiraeaceae; genus CAMCVL01. The sequence continues at coordinate 33,857 of CAMDBF010000001.1, read as the reverse complement.
AAGGGTTTTTTAAATCTTTGTTTAAGTCTTTATTTTGGAGCAAAAAGCAAGATTCTCAATTTGTAAAATTAAAGCAAAAACCAAACCCTCAAATTAAAAGTAAAAGAAAACGCGAACAATTAAAAAAACTTGAGGTTCAGCATACCGAAGAGATTAAAAGTGCAAAAAAAGATGTTGCAAAGGAAGTTAAAATAGAGGAGCCAAAACAAATTTTAGAGCCTAAAGCTAAGCCAAAGCCAATAATTAATCTTGAAAGTATTGAAGATATTTCTAATCTTGAAGAGACTCTTGTTGCGGCTGATATTGATTATGTGATAGTTGAGGATATTTTAAAAAAAGTAAAAAATATTAAACCAAAGGAAGATCAAATAAATCTTATAAGAAAAGAGCTTGAGTCCATAATTACACCCTGTGAGGCAAGGTTTGATTTAAAACATACCTCTCCCCATGTTACTCTTGTTTTTGGAGTTAATGGTAGCGGCAAAACAACGACAATAGGTAAGTTAGCCTTTAAATATGCAAATGAGGGTAAAAAAGTTTTGTTAATCGCATGCGATACATTTAGGGCTGCTGCAAGTGAACAACTTAAAGAGCTTGCACTTAGGGCGGGGGCTCAAATAGAGCATCAAAGCAAAGAAAATGAAGACCCAGCAGCCGTTTGCTTTAGGGGCTTGCAAAAAGCAAAAGATGAGAGTTTTGATCTTGTGATTATTGATACATCTGGCAGGCAGCAAACTAATGCTAATTTAATGGAAGAGTTAAAGAAGATAGAAAGAATAATTAAAAAACAAATTTCAATCGCACCACATGAGTCTTTGCTTGTACTTGATGGATCAAGTGGAATGGGTGCAGTAAGGCAGGTTGAGGCATTTTTAAACTGTGTTGAAATAAGTGGAATAATAGTTACAAAGCTTGATGGAATGTCAAAAGGAGGTGGAATTTTTAGCATAGCTAAAAAGTATAAAAAAAATATATATTTTACATGTAACGGCGAGGGCAGGGCTGACATTAGCAATTTTGATGCCAAGGTTTTTTTGCAAAAAATTATTTAGCTTGCGAAATATTCTTGACAAAGCAAGTGGTATAAATAAAATAATAATAAATCTATATTTTTAAAGAGTAATAATTCATGGAAACTAACAAACAATATCATTTTAAGGATTATTTTCTACAGGATTTTCTGGCTGGCTTTGCTGTATTTTTAGTTGCAATTCCTTTGTGTCTTGGTATAGCCTTGGCCTCAGGTGCTCCTTTGCTCTCGGGGGTAATGTCGGGTATTATTGGTGGCATTGTTATTGGTTTTTTAAGTAAGTCGCACACTAGTGTAAGCGGACCCACCGCTGGCATTGTTGCCGTTTTTATTGCTTCAATCCAAACCTTGGGTAGTTATGAAGCATGTTTGGTAGCTGTATTAATAGCTGGGCTTTTGCAAATTGCAACTGGTTTTGCAAGATTTGGTATAATAGCAAACTACATTCCATCAAGCGTTATAAGGGGATTGCTTGGGGCCATAGGAATAATTATTATTTTAAAGCAGATTCCTTATCTCTTTGGATATGTTGCTGACAACGAGGGTGATTTTTCGTTTTTTCAAGCAAATGGCGAAAACACGATTTCTGCTCTCTTTCATGTTTTTAGCAAGATAAATATTTCTGTTGCTTTAGTTGGCTTGGTTTCAATCGCATCAATCGTACTTTGGAACAAGTATGTTTATAGGGTTAGTAAAAAGTTAGCAAGAATCCCTTCGTCTTTAGTGGCTATACTTATCGGTATTCCTTTTGCGTATTTATTGGAGGGCGTTATGGGTACAAAGATTGATTCAAGCATGTTCGTCAATCTTCCAATAATAAGATCTTATCAGGATTTTACTCAAGCTATTACAACTCCATCTTTTACATTTTTAGCTGATTACAGAGTTTATATTATAGCTTTAAGTTTGTTCGCAATTTTGTCAACTGAGACGCTATTGAGTATTGAATCTTCGGATAAACTGGACACTAAAAAAAGATATACCGACCCAAATAGAGAGCTTGTGGCTCAAGGTATTGGCAATGTTTTATGTGGTTTTGTTGGTGCTTTACCGATAGCATCGGTTGTAATAAGAAGCTCTGTTAATGTTACATCGGGATCTAAAAGTAAGGTCGCATCTATTATTCATGGTTTGCTGCTTCTTGTTTGTGTTGCATTGATGCCAGCTTTACTAAATAAAATTCCACTTGCAAGTCTTGCTGCCATTTTAATACTAACTGGTTACAAGTTAATTAAAATTCCTGTCTTGAGGGAGATGTACAACAGGGGCGCAAACCAATTTATACCATTTATTTGTACAATATTTGCAATTTTATTTACAGACTTAATTATAGGGGTTGGTATAGGTTTAGTATGTGGGCTTTATTATATCTTAAAAAGTCACTATCAAAACCCATTTAAACTTTATAACGAAATAACTCACATCGATCAAACTACAAGAATAGAACTTCCACAGCAGGTATCTTTTTTAAATAAAAATGCTTTTATGATATTTTTATACTCACTACCCGAAAATGCAAAGCTAGTTATTGACGCAAGATCAACTGAGTATATTGACTACGACATTATAGAGCTTATGCGTGAATTTAAGGCAATACATGCCCCATTAAAAAAAATTAAAATTAATCTTGTTGGCTTTAAAAAAAGATATCATGCATTTAAATTCCACGATATTAACCAATTTAGAGATATTGTTACCAAAGAGATTCAAAAAAACCTTAAGCCATCTGATGTATTGACAATTCTTAAAGATGGTAACAAAAGGTTTGTCAGTAATAAAAGAATTAACAGAGACCTCTTGCTTCAAATGCACGAAGTTGTTTCCGACCAGCATCCAATGGCCGTAATTTTAAGCTGCATAGACTCGAGAACCTCAGTAGAACTTGTTTTTGATCTAGGCTTGGGTGATGTTTTTAGTGTTCGTATAGCGGGTAATATTGTTAATAACGATATACTTGGCAGTATTGAGTTTGCCTGTAAGGTTGCAGGAGCAAAATTAATTGTTGTTTTAGGCCATACAAATTGTGGTGCAATTAAAGGTGCTTGCGATGGTGTAAAGATGGGTCATTTAACCGGCGTTGTGGAAAAGATACAAAAAGCTATTGATATTGAAACCCAGACTACTTCAAACAGAAACTCCTCAAACGAGACCTTTACAAATAATGTTACAAACATCAATATTAATCTTACAAAACTTGCCTTGGTTGAACAAAGCCCTATAATTCACGAAATGCTAGCGGCAGGAGAGGTAACAATAGTTGGCGCTATGTACGACATAAGCAGTGGTGTTGTTAAATTTGATGTGTAATTGTAATTAACCCTATACACTGCCGTTGCTTTTGCTATTTTACAAAATTACAAGGCAAAACAACTGGTATAAGTTTTGCCAGCTACTATCTAAATACTGAATACTTGTTCGCAAAGAGCTTCAGCTAAGTCAATCGATTAATATTTGCGTTAGTAAAGCCGTACCCGAAAAAACGACAACTCTATGTTCTCGCTGATTGAAAAGAGGCGAGTTAAGTAACTTTCATGCCATTAGATAAAATAAACAATGGTATAAGAATTGATTAAGCTAAAGGTTTTTTAATGTAGGAGAGGACTACCTCAAAAGAATAAATTACAAACATCTATTTTTGATCAACATATTTGTTTTTTGTTTTTGTAATTTCTATTCTTATAGGCACACCCTCAATGCCAAAGTCTTTTGCGATTCTTTTAGATAAAAATCTTAAATAGGAATCGTTTATACCCTCGGTCAAATTAACATGAAGCTTGAATGTTGGCGGACGGGTTTTAATTTGAGTAATATATTTTAGCCTCGTTTGTCTTCCGTTAATCATTTTTGGTCTTTGTATCGCCTCAGCTGCTTTAAGCCATTCGTTAAGAACAGAAGTTTTAACCCTCTTGTTCCATGTTTCGTAAAGCTTAATAGCCTGTGGAATAATTCTTTTTACCCCAAGCCCCGTCTTGCCAGATGTTAAAATAAAGCTAGGATTGTAAATATTTGGAACCAAGTCCGATATTGCATTTGTAAGTTTGTACTTTACATCTTCAAGCTGCTCTTCAGTTAGCTTGTCAACTTTGTTCATAGCTATTACAAGGTTTCGTCCCTCGTTGCATACTTTTGAAGCTAAAACTAAATCTTGAACAACAAAGGGCTCGGTAACATCTATTATCAATACGGCAACATTGCAAAGTCTTAGAGTTCTTAGAGTCTCGTCTATTGATAACTTTTCAATCTCTTCGTCACCGTAATGTCCAGCTCTTACTCTAAGGGCTCTTCTTACTCCAGCTGTATCGGTTAGCTTGATTTCGTAGTCCTTGTAATTTAATTTTACTGAAACTGCATCCCTTGTAATTCCGGCCTTGTCCCCCGTAATCATTCTCTCCTCGCCTATTAATTTATTTACTAAGGTTGACTTTCCAGCATTTGGTCTGCCTATTATTGCAAGGTGAATTCTATTAAAATCATCTTCTTCAGTTTTTATCTCTTCAGTAACTTGCGTTACCAATTGCTCATCCTCAGTTGGTAGTGGATTAAGAGAGTTATATGCCGCATGTATGCTTGTGTATATGTCGCCAAAGCCAATTGCATGCTCAGCGGATATATACACTGCCTTGCCAAGACCTAGCTTGTAAAGCTCTGCATCGTTTATATTAAGTCTTTTATCGCTCTCTGTTTTGTTTATTAAAGGTACAACTGTTTTACAAAGTCTTTTAGCTATTCTGCAAAAGTGTAAATCGTCATCGCTTAAACCAACTCTTCCATCAATCATAAAAAAGCATAAATCAGCACTCTCTATAGCCTTAATACTTTTTTCAATCATTTGCTCATACATTTTACTTTCAAAATTTAAAAGTCTATTATCCTTAATGTATTTGACAAACTTAGGCAAAGAGCCTTTTGGAATGTTTTCAAGCCCAGCAGTGTCTATCAATGTAAAGACAACACCACCAAGCTCGCACTCAATTTCTTTAGTGTCCCTTGTAATACCAGGCTGATCCTTTACTATAGCAAACTTGCCCCCAGCAAGTTTATTAAAAAGGGTTGACTTGCCAACATTAGCTCTACCAACTATTGCAACTCTAGGATTTTTTATTGACACAAATTTATTAACAATATTGTTTTATAATTATTTACTACTTTCTACCAAAAGGCTATATTACCCTCGCCGGCTGCACCATTTTGCCAAGCGGCAAACTCGTAGACAAGGGATATATCATCCATTTTTAAAGCTGCCTCACCCGGTGTTTTTGGCATCGAGTCCATTGCTGGATGTTTGTAAGATGCTAAGTTGTAGTGCCTACAAGCCTTCATTGCATCGTACCAAATTCTTTCGTAATAGCCCATCTGTTCCTTTGTAATAGCTTTTCCTTGGTACAAGTCCCTTTCGTCACCAAATTTATGACCAGCAAATCTTACATCTTTTTTAAAAAAGTGAAAACTTTTGTTAAAATCCTTACCAAAGCCAGTTGACATTCCTGTTTCGCAACCTTCGTACCAAGCTTTTTTATAAAGCTCATCATCAGTTTTTGGCATATATGAGTATATTCTGCCATTTGGCTTAAGCCATTTTACGTTAGACACATCTCCGCATCCACTTACAAACAATAATATAGAGCTGACTAAGGCAAGGCTAAAAAAATGAAACATGTTATTTAATCTTTATTCTTTTTTTATTTACTAAGTATTTGATACTCGTAACTTTCAATGATATCGTTGACTAAAATTTTAGAACACATTTTGCCAACTAATTCATCAATCTTTTGTTTATCGGTAGCTAGGCATTTAATTTTTACATCAACAACATTACCTTTAAAAACATCCAAAACATCATCAAATCCAAGCTGATTTAAAGAGTTTGAAATAGTTTTACCCTCAACATCAAGTACGGATTGCTTTTTTTTAATAATAATTCTAACCATTACACTATCCATTTGCCTTAACAAACAATAATACAAATTACATATATACTTACTTAAAGCTTAGCAAATCTTTCTTAATAGTCTAGTAATATTTCATAAACTTGAGCTTTCCCAAGTCTAGAGCTCTGATAATCTTAGCTTTAAATCGTTAAGGTCGCAAAAGAGAGTTTTTACAAGATTGGCAGACTCTTCGCCGCCTTGCGATGATAGGTTGGTAATTTGTGCTTCGGTAATTAATATTGCAAGCCCGAGCTGAATTCTTGTTAGCATTAGAAATAAATCTTTGGTTGCTTTTTGTACTAGGCTTGGATTAAAAAAATTGTAAAATTTAGTTCTTACCTGACTTGAAAGTTCTTCTTTTGTAATCTGATTATTTTCAATAAGTTCGTTTATGTAATTTACAAAAGTAAAATAAATATTTTCAAAAACATCATCTAAAAGTTCTATGTCAATGGAGTCAAAAAATTCCTCCTTGTTTTCAATTACTATTGTTAAATTACTAATTAATAAGCTTAAAATTTTACTGCGACACTCATGTATTTTAGCCTCGGTAGTTGTATTGTTCTTTATTGATTTTGAGCTAATTTCCTTTTCCGTAAAAAGCTTGCCACCGCCAAGAGCAAGGTCTTTTACCGACATGTCTTGCTTTTTATTTTTTGAAGCATTGCCATAAATTTCTTTTTGCACATCGCCGCTTTTGATAAAATTCATTTTATCAAGCTCAAACTTAAAAAATGCCTGATAACCCTTCGCAAGACCCTCGTGTTTTAATTGACTTATAACACTTGACTTTATTTCGCTTTCAATCTTTGCCCTTTGAGTTGCATCTTTTACATTAACCCCTTGTATTATAGATCTAAAAAAAGCCTGCTGAATGTCAGCAACATAGCCTTGCCTTGATGTATTGCTATTTTTTGAAAACAATGCCAAGAATCCATCCGCTCCATGTTTATCTATCATCTCGTCTGGATCTTTAATTCCATCGGGAAGGGTCATAAACTTACATGATGTCTCGGGCGTTAAAAACTTAAAGCACATTTTCATAGCCCTTAAAGATGCTGCCATACCTGCGTTATCGCTATCAAAGCAAAAGACAAGCCCCTTACCTGTCTTAAACAGTATCGAAAGATGGTCTTCGGTAATATTGGTACCCATTGGAGCAATGGCATTTTTAATGCCAAATTGCCAAAGCTTAATAACATCAAAATACCCTTCGACGACAGTAATAAATGGTGTTTTTTGCAATCTTACCCTGTGGTAATTAAACAAAACTTCGTTTTTCTTAAATATTACAGTTTCAGGTGAGTTTATGTATTTTGCCGTTTGCTTTTGAAACTCTTGATAAATTCTTCCGCCTAACCCTACAATTTCGGCATTTTTGTTGTGTATAGGTACAACTATACGGTTATTAAATCTATTGTAATCGTCCAAATAAACCCCTGCAATATTTAACTCACTTTGAGTAACACCCTCCTGCTTTATCAAAGCTTCAAAGTTCTCGCCAATAAGTCCAAATCCAAACTCGCTAATTACAGACTGATCAAAACGCCTTACCTTAACAAGGTAATTAAGTGCATCCTTGCCAGCATTTGTAGACTGAAGTATTTTGCTTGCCACCTTAGCTGTTTGCTTAATTGCCTGCAGGGCTATAGTTTCCTGTGTTTTTTTTTGAATTGCAAGCTCGCTGTCCTGCTTTGAAAAACTTGGAACTTCTATAGAATACTGACTAGCAAGAGACTCTATGGCATCATTAAAAGAAAGTCCGTAAAGCTCCTGAGTAAAATTAATTACATCACCCCCTTTAAGGCAGCCAAAGCAGTAAAACACACCATTTGCATCATCTATGGTAAAAGAGGGTGTGTCGTCTTTATGAAGAGGGCATTTTGCAACATATTTTGCGCCGCTGCGTTTTTTTAATTGCACATGCTTGCCTACAATCTCGGCTATCGAAATTTGTTTTTTTAAGGATTCAATAAAGCTTTTAAAGTCCATGGGTTAAATTTTTTTGCATATAGATTACCTCATAAGTTATATTGCAAAAATATTCTTTTGTCAAAATTTTTAGTTATATTTTAAAAAATTAAAATACACACATTCTGCTTAACAATATTAGCTATTTAATTGACAATACTTAGGTTTAGTTTAATATTATCAATTAATACGAATATTTAATTATGAATAGTAACAATATAACCAATTTAAAAATAGCAAGCAGGCAAGAATTTATGAACACTTGGTTTGTAAAAGGCACTGACCCCGATGGCAACAAAATGCCAAAAATTGAACAAGGCGGAGCAAACGACAGCTACGACAAGTATTTAGTTAGCAAAATTTCTCAAAGGCTCAACCCAAGCCCAAATCAAAATACAGAGGGGCTACAAACAAAATCCTCATCTACATCGCAAATACCTTATATTTGGCATACTAAAGAGGACGGCTCGGTAAGGCTTAGCCATGAGTCAAAAGATGGACTTGTGTTTGACTGGAACTCTAACGATATAAAACCGGGGCAGGACTTTAATTGCAGATGTTACGGCGAATTGCTTGACAGCAACGGCAACCCAAGCGGATTATACTGCAGGGTAAAATGGCAAAATACTGGCTTAAAGGATTCAAGCGGTAAAGATATCTATAAGCAACAAAACTTAATTGGCACCGATCCGCAAAGCTTAGTGAATGATGAAAGGAATGTTAACCATCCAAGAATTACAACCCCTTACGCTCAGGTTGATAAACTGCATCCAAAACCACATCGTGGATTAGATATAGGGGGAGTAGTAAAGGGAACCCCAATTAGAGCCGCAAGCGATGGAATTGTTACTAGATCTGGCCCTCAAAATGAAAAAGATATAAAAGATGGCTTTGGTTATCGTGCATCAATTAAAGATCCAAAAACAGGACAAGAACATTTTTATGGACATATGGACAAGTCCCCACTTGTGAAAGTTGGAACTGACGCTGATCATCCAAATCATGTAAAAAAAGGTGATGTTATAGGATATGTTGGTAGCTCAGGTAGTTCAACGGGTAATCACTTACATTACGAGGTTAGAGATAAAAATGGTAATTCAGTCACCCCTCCAAAGGAAAATGTCGACTATCTAATGAACTCGTTTTCAAGTTCTTATTAATTCTTAATTTATCTTTTATTTATGTTAAAATTAACATCTTTATCTTTAATTTTGTTTTTTACTTTTTCGCAAAAGGCATATTCTTATATGATAGATATTTTTCAACAAGAATGTGGCATGATAACTATTGAGACCGATGATAATTATGGCCTTTCAAAAAGTGATGTGGAAAGATATTATTATATTTACGATTTTTGGTCATCTGGTTTTTGGCCTTGTGATAACAAACGTTTACTGTTAAGCAGAGATTTAAAAGATCCGCAATTTTTAGAACAATTTACAAACCGTATAAACAAAGTTAAGGAAAAGTTGCAATATTTTGATAGTTATCCAGCTATTATGAACGAAATTAAACAAGTAATCGTTCATCAAAAAAGAAGAGTTGACCTTAGAATCTGGCTTCAGGAACTTAGACTTGAATTTTTTAAAACCGGAGATATTAATGTATTGCGTAAGCCTTATCTTGGTATATCGCCTAGTAGAGAGATTTTGGATATTGTTGATAACATTGCCACCTTAAAAGACGATATTGAGATTTGTGATAAATCTTGTTATGACTTTAATCAAGCTTGGTATAGTTACTACTATTTAAGTGTCCACAAAAAGATTTATAACGAAGAATGGATAGGTGAATCTAAGATGGAAGATTTACTCTCTAAATTTGAGCAAAAATATAAAATGAGGATTGCTTATTTAGGTAAAGATTGTGATTAGCTTAATTTATCTTTTATTTATGTTAAAATTAAGATCTTTATCTTTAATTTTGTTTTTTACTTTTTCGGTCAAGGCATATTCCTACAAAGTAAATATTTATAAATACAATTGTGGAATTACAACAATATATGTTGATGAGAAGTATGGTATTAAAAAAGCAGATATAGAAAAATATTTTGAAATGTACGATTTTTCTAGTTCTAGCTTTTGGACTTGCAATGATTCAGACTTAGTTTTAACTAGAGATTTAAAAGATCCACAATTTTTAGAAAAATTTACAAACTACATAAACAAACTTAAAGGTGAGTATAAAGTTTTTGACAACTTTCCATCTAGATTACAAGAGCTTAGACCAGTTATTAAGGACAAGCAAAGAAGGTTTGAGTTTGAAATATGGCTTGAAGAAATTAGGCTTGAGTTTTTTAAAACCGGAGATATTAATGTATTGCGTAAGCCTTATTTAGGTATATCACCTAATAGAGAGATTTTGGATGTCGTCGATCAAATTGCCAGTATAAAAAGCACAATTGAACTTTGTAAAATGTCTTATCATGATTTTCATAATGCTTGGTACGATTACTACTATTCTTTTGTTTACAAAACAATTTATAATACAAAATTAATGGACGAATCCGACATGCAAAATAAATGGTACGATTTTGAAACAAAGTACAATATAACCTCAACTTACGAAGATGATGGTTGTGATTAGTTTTTTATTTATTGCAAAGCAGTTATTTTGCATTTAAACAAATTAGGTTTAGATGAAATGAGTCTGAAAAAATTTAAAATTATTTTTTGTTAAAATTTATGAATCTTGGTTTTTGGGAAATATTGTTAATTTTACTTGCTATACTAATTTTATTTGGTGCTGGTAAGTTACCAAATGTAATGTCGCAAATTGGCAAAGGGGTTAGGAGCTTGAGAAAAGAACTGAAGGAAGACGGGACTTCGTCTAGTAAAATAGATAGCGAAAAGTAGTGAGAAAGGTGATTAGAATTATTATATAAAACATAAAATACAACTAAAAAGTGTAATTGTTAAAGAAATTTTGTATTTTTTTATTGACAATAGTAAAATAGGTAACACACTCTTTTTTAATCTTCGTTTTATATATTTATAATATAAAATATCTATTAAAGATACGAAGAGTGTTAATAAAGCTTATTTATAAGTTTAATTTGTTTTAATATAATAATTTATGAAAATACATTACTTAAATTTAATTCCAAATGTAAAGGTGCAGGAGAGAGTTACTGCCAGACTTGAGTCTTACATAAAAAAGCACTGCAATGAAAACTTCGAATGTAGCTTTATATCTAGTAAAAAAGATGCTTCTTTCGTTACTTTGATGGTTTTAAGACACAAAACTAAGTTAATATTAAACATACAAAGTAATGGCTTTGGTAACGATATTGAGGACTCGATACAGATGGCAATTACCCAGTGTGAATCCAAAATTAGAAGGCATAAAAATAAAATTGCAAAACACATTAACGAAGATGTAGGGATTACCAATCTTCGCAACCTAGTCAATAAACTAAATCTTACAACCGAGGTGTTAAATAACGAAGATTTTGTTGATGATTTTGTAGAATTTACATTTACAGGCTCAAAGATTAGTTCTCAAAGTGCTGAAAATTACTGGAACAACGATAGTCTTGATATAATTGCAATGACAATAGAGGAGGCTTTCATGAAGATGGAATTTGAAAACTCTAATATGTTAATCTTTATCAGTAAAGATACTGGCTTAATAAGCATATTAAACAAAATTCATAACGGACAAATTGTTGCAATAAGAGATCTTGTTTCAAATCCCCAAAAACCAGAGCCTAAGCTTAAGGTAAAACATAGTATTGAAAAAGAGATAAAAAATAAAACGATACAAAGCATAGCTCAAAATCAAAAAATTGTAAAACAAAAACAGATAAACCCAAGTCCAATAAAAGTTGCAGTAAAACCTCTGGTCAAGTCTGCTATTGCTATAAAAAGTACCGCAAAATCCAAGACCCCAGTAAAACCTGAGATTAAAAAAGTAGAGCTAGTAAAAAAAGTTGCAAAACCTGAGGCAAAACAAGTTGCCAAGGTTGTTGCTAAGGTTATTTCTAAGGTTAAAAATATTAAAGATTTGAAACCTTCTAAAAAGATTGAGCAGCAAGTTGTAAAAAAGATTGTAAAACCTGTTAACCAGATTAAGGCGATTCAAAAAGAAGTAAAGGCTGTAAACACAAAAAGTGCTATGCCAAAGTTAAAACTGATTGTGAACAAGGATTTTGCAAAGCCTTCTAACATTAAGCCTGCCTTGTCTAAAGTTGTAACTACAACAAAATTAAAAAAGCAAGGTCCAAGTAAGTCTTAGCTGTAAAAGAGGGGGTTAAGTTGCTTTATGTTTGATGTTGTTTTTACCGGAAGACAGTCAGCCTTTGTTGTAAAAGGCATGGCTGTGGTTGTTGCTATAGGCTTAACTATATCTGTTAGTTATTTTGTTTATGGTAAAAGTGAAAAATCCAAACTAAACGAAGTAATAAAACAGATAAAAAGTATTGAAAATGGAGCACGAAGCTTTAAAGACCTAAACAACTCCCTACCCGGCGACACAAGACTTGATAGAATAATAAATTTTACAAACAGGGCGGAGCAGATTGACATATCAAATGGCTTTGCCTTAAACAGGGGAGATGGGGATGGTATTATTGAGTTTGGATACGGCTCTGAGAAAAAGAATAACGGCGAGAGCGAGGATTGCTTAAAAAATGGCAGCGATTATATTAACGAATCTTCATCTGCAATGTATCAGCTTTATTATGGCGGCTACATTGGCAAGGATGGCTATGTAACAGATGTTAAATCTAGTTACAGTATAAGGGCTGATTTTAACCAGTTACAACAAGCATTGCCGTCGGCGAAGCTTGATGATGCAAAAATATCTTTCTTTGGCATAACTGATGCTACAAAAAAAGCCCCAGTTTTTAAAATAGGCTCTGGAGTTAAAAAATACAAAGGCAACGCTTTAGTTCTGGGATCGGTTATTAATCTTGGTAGCTATAATACTGGGGATATAGAAAGTGATATTTCATTGTGTTCTAAGGTGCCTGTAAAACAAGGTTTCAATTTTATTTATGGCGCAAAAAGTACAATAAGCAACTTTTTTACAAATCTAGGATTATTTTTCTGTGTAAACAGTATTCTTGTCAACGAGCAGGGTGTTTATTGCAAAAACTTAAATCAGCAAAGGTGGAAAGGGCTGTTTGTTAATAATCAAAGTTGCCAAGGTTTAGCAAGCCCTTGTGTCAGTGGTGACATGTCATCCTTGTGCGGACTTAGTGATGCCTCTGGTAGTTCAGATGAAGTATCTACTTGTCTGCAAAGGGTCTCAAATTATAGCCCAAGTGGTGCAGTTTTAAGTTACAAGCAGTCAAAAATTATTGATGAAATAATGGACGACGGAAACTCAGCAACTGGTTTTGTAAGGTCACTAAGCTGCAAAGGGGAAGTTTGCGATGTAAGTCTTAACAACACAGGTTCAAAAAGAACCCTCTTTTATCTACTGGATGATTATACTTAATAGCGTCCTGTTTGCAACATTTATAACTAAAAAACCTTTCTAGAACATTTGATATATCAAGAACATTTCAATTTTTAAGCATATGGCAGTGCTTATTTAAAATAGACAAGGGCATTGTTTAGTATCGTTTGTATAATTACCAGAAAATTTTAAAAACATTTGCAATTTACAAAATGTAAAATATTTTATTTAAAATACTTACTTATCATTAATTTTTAAACTTTATGGACTTTACATTCAAACCTGAAAATCAAAATGATACTTGCGGAGATGACAATAACGAGGAATTTACATTTGTAAAACAAAAAGATTCTAAGGCTATCAATGGCATTCCATTGTTTTTTCCAAAAGGTGAGAAAACAAAAGTGAGTGAAGCAAAACAGGGTAGTGAATTGTAAATAGAATGTGGTGATTCAATTTACATTGGTCAATACGACGCAAGTGGAAAATTAAGTAACAACTGGATTGTTGAAAGTAAAGAAGGAACAAAAATCAATCTTATGTTTCACGAAAAGATAAAAATTAAAGATAAGTATTTTGAAGATAAGCATTTTAAAGATGCACTTGTTAAAAAAGCAAGCTTTTTTCAAACACTGGGAGATGTTAAATTAGCCTCTATTGTTTTGCCACGGTCTGGATCGAAATACAAAGGAGAGTTGAAAGAAGGCATACCGCATGGATATGGCACAATTACTCAGGGTGAAGAAGAGATGACTGGAACATTTGAGGAGCATCCACATCCTCGATTCAAGATTTTTGTCGAAGATTATGACAGTTATGAAAAAAATAACAAACAGCAAATTACAAAAGATCTAGATCTAAAACCAGATAATTTGATATTCTCTAATATTGATATCTTTAGCTTAGCTGGTGATGACAAAAAAAATGCAGAACAAGAAAAAGAATTGCAACACAAAAACCGAGATGAATTGGATAAATTGCAACATAACAGTAATTCGGGCAAAGATGTAAAGGAGGATCTTTTGAACTACTTTTATCGTTAAAAATCCAAATTTTACAACCACATAAAAACCCCTTCTTGGCAAATCATTTATTGACAAAGGCAGTGGCAGTTAAATTTGATGTTAAGTAGAGTCAGTTATAACGAATTTTTTCTATCTTTGACGATAAGGAACAAGATTTGTAATTAGATAAGAAGGTGATAAATATTATTTTAATTGCCTTACCTTCCAAGTGTCATCTTCGTTTCCAACCTTCGTAATAAGATTTTTCTACAAGCTTTGCATCGCTTTAAGATTGTTAATAAATGGCTTGGTAAAGTAATGTGTAATCTTGGGTCTTTAAGTGTTTCGTTTAAGTCGTCTGGCTCGTATATACCAAGTATCTTTTTAGTTGCCTAAATTGATATAGTTGACAAAGTGTCAATAAAAGCCTTTGATTGTGCCTTACTATCTGGATATATGTTGTCTTGGGTGGAGTTTGTCGTTAAGAATTATGTCAAGATTGTCTCCATAAAGAAGTTTGCTTTTATTTTAGTTAGTTATTCTATACTACAAACAATTAATAAGCCTAACTCCTAGAATGTAAATTTTAAGAGTTAAACGGCAAATTGCAAGGCTTAGTGCTTTTTAAATCCAAGACTAAAACCGTTTGACAGGCAGTATTTTGCAAAGCTCATAAAGCTAGCTTTTGCCTCGTCAAGCCCGTCGTGTTTAACAACCCTAGCTAAAGGAAAGTAGACAATTTTACGACCAGCTTTGCTAATTTGTTTTGCAAAATGTGCCTCTGTCAACAATTTGCTTGCATAGCAGTATTTTAATGGCTTGTTTTTAATTAAAAATTCACCATCAACCAAAATGCAGTCAAGTATTGGATTGTTGACACTGTGGATTTTTAGATAACCTGTTAAACCTCTTTCAGACATTTCAAATTCTTTTTCAAGAGCTGAGCCTTTGTATTCTGGCTTTTTGTGTTCCATAAACCACTTAACACAAGGTATTCTGCGGCAGGACTTTAAAGTTGCACCCTTTGAGTCAAAAAATCTTGGGCTTGCGGCAAAATATTCTTTGGAGTTTGACTTTAAAAAGTTTGAAAGTTTTTCAAAAGAATATTCTCTAAGTTCAACATCGCCATCCAAAAGAAGATACTGCCTTGCATGAATACTGCATCCAGCAATGTTTGTTGAATGATTTGGGCTTGAAGCCTTTTTAAATTCAACAAAAGTAAGGTGTGCAAATTTTTGAGTTAAAGTAAAAAATTCCTGCTCGCTGTGAAAGTTCTCATCCAAAGCGACAATAATTTTTTTACTATATGTTTTGATATTAATTAAAGCCTCTATGGTTGTAAGGATTGATTTTAAATCGTGTTTTGCACAAACAAGACTTACAATTAAATCAATTGACGGGCTAAAAGCATTGTTTTTAAGGCTTGATTTAACTGGAGCTCTTTTTACAGGAGGTCTCCTATCTTCGCTCCTGTTATAACTAGGTTTAAAATCCCTATCCTTTGAATGAGCACCTCTTGGCTCCCTTCTTTCTTTGAAATCTCTAGGTTCTCTGTGCTCCCTAGGCTCTCTAGGTTCTCTTGAATCCCTTGGGTATCTTGAATCCCTTGGATTACCGCTGTATGGTTTGCGTGGTGAGTTGCTATATTCGCGTGGCATAAAATAAAAAGAAATTAATAATAATATAATAAAGATAAAACACTTTGGAGTAATTGATTATCTGCGTTGCAAAAATCTAAGCTCCCTTTAGTTACAATTTTATCCTAAAATATTGTAAATCACTCTTTGCCTAGTTGCAATTTAATAATTTAATTCCCTTCATTTTTTTATCTACAAGCCTTTTATCTATAACCTTAGCCGCATCTTGCTATTGGTAAGGTGGTGGGTGTTTGCAAAGAGGACGGGGGTATTATGTCAAATCTAATTAAGAATAAGTTGTATTGATAGACCCATTCCATCACCCTGACTACATAACAACACCCATCTTTTTTAAAACAAAGCTCTCTGGAATATGAGGCTCGCAGGCCACCCCTCTGCTTGCAACTTTTAACCAAATGGAGCAAGCTGGCGTGGCGAGCCTGAGGGTGGGTGGTGGCGGATAACTTACTTAATACTCTTAATTATGGCTTTTTGATAGATGTTGATTGGGTTTGTGGAATGGGTATGATGTTTAAAAAGCCATCTGCGATCTTATCGCTCCCCCCTTAAAAAGGAGATTTGTTTTGCCTTGTGGAGAGCCTTGTTTTAAGTAAGAGAGGTATTGTCTTTACTTAAATATTAACTGTTTTTTAGTATTATAGTTTTGCTAATTTATAATCATCATGTTAATCTCGTTACCTAGTTTGATTGAAAGATTTTTTGGCTCAAGTAAAGCATTTAATTCATCTATGCTTCGCTTATCTTTAATGTAAAGTATTGCATATTTTATGGAATTTTGCATATCGTTAAGGCTAGGCTTAAAGCCAGTTTGATTTGAAGCAGAGCCTGAGGTTTTTATAATATTTATACTATATTTTAAATCTACATCGCTTTCGTAAGTAAACGGTAGGGTGTTTTTTATCTTAACTGCCCCAATGTCTATCATATTTAAATTTGCATTTTCGGCGGAAGGTTCTTTGCTCTGCTGGTTAAAAAGCAATTCAGCAAGCTTAGTAAAATAATTATCCTTAGCGTAGCCTGCAAAAGTATAGCCTATTTGTAGTTCTTTTAGCGCCTCCTCGGCTTTTTCAAGCTCGTCAATTTGATAAATGGATAAAACAAGCCTTAGGCCTTTTAAGCTCTGTATTTTTACAGTAGGTTTTGCCATTGTTTTTGTCAATTTTTTTGCAGTACTTTTTTTACCATCTGCCTTACCATCTATTTTATCCTCTGGTTTTAACTGATTTGTCTGCGTAGCTTGTTGCGGTAGAGTTTTTTTAATACTTATACTATCTTTTTTTAAGTCTTTAATTAAAATACTATCTATAGCATCAAGATTAACAATACAACTACAATTTAAATTATTTTTACCACCATCACTTGTATAGCTTTGATTATAAATACTAGAGAAGTTATCAATATTTTTGCAATTAGAGTATATAGATGATGCGATCATGTTAAGCTCATCTTCACTTAAATTGTAAATTTTTTTTAATACCGAAAGCAAACAAACCGAAACCGCGTTTTGCCTTGCCACAAAGCTACCAGAGTTAGCCTTAGCATCGCCTATAACAACGCCCGTAACTTTTGCGTAGCCTTGGTTTATAAAAATTTCAATATTAAGGTCATCTTTTTGTAATTTATAAATCTCATTTGCCTTGTTGTAAAAAAAGCTTTCAATATTATTATCCATTGCTACAGCTTTGCTATTTGCACTAGCGATATAAATAGAAGATATAATAGAAATCAGTTTGACAATTTTATTTAACATGTTCCTTTATCCTTAATTAATAAACAATATAAACAAAAGTTAAAGCCTTGCAAGTAAAAAAGCAAGGGTATTTTTAGTAACAAAGTAAGTTTTATTGATTTTCAATTGCTTTTTGTTTTTAGTGTTTTATCATTTTACAAAAAGATTTATTGTTAAAATTCTTATGACAAAGGTTGTTACAAGATTTGCCCCTTCTCCCACTGGCATGTTGCACATTGGCGGGGTGAGAACCGCCATTTACAGCTATCTTTTTGCAAAAAAACACGAGGGAGAGTTTAAGCTTAGAATTGAAGACACGGATCTTGAAAGGTCAACTAAGGAGTCGGTTGATGTAATTCTTAGTGGATTAAGACTTTTAGGTATTAATTGGGACGGCGAGGAGGTTTATCAATCCTCAATGTTTAAAAAACACAAAGACATAGCCTTAAATTTAGTAGAGCAGGGTAAGGCTTATTTTGCCTACGACACAAAAGAAGAGCTTGAAGCAATGCGTGAGGAAACAAGAGCCTCGGGCAAGGCTTTTGTTTATAGGTATAGCCACAAATCCACTCAAAAAAGAGATGGAGTTGACCCAGTTGTAAGAATGCGTGTTGAAGCTGGTAAAAAAATTATTCTAAATGACTTAGTAAAAGGAGCGGTGGAATTTGACACCGATAATATTGAGGACTTTATAATGTTAAGACCAGATGGCAATTCGACATTTTTATTCGCCTGTGCCTGCGACGATGAGCAGATGGGCGTTACCCATGTAATTAGAGGGGACGATCACCTAAGCAACACCCCAAAACAAATACTCGTTTTTAAGGCAAGGGGTCTTAAAGAGCCTTATTATGGGCACATTCCCTTAATACATGATGCAAGTGGACAGAAGCTTTCAAAAAGAAGGGGAGCTGCCTCGGTTGAGGAGTATTTGAATCTTGGCTTTTTACCAAAGGCATTACTAAATTATTTATTAAAGCTTGGCTGGAGTTATGGCGAAAAAGAGTATTTTACAAAAGAGGAGATGATTAAACTTTTTGACATTGCAAAAGTTGTCTCCTCCCCTGCAAGATTTGACACTGACAAGCTTTTAAGTGTGAACTTGCATTATATTCAAAACTCTGATAATCAAGAATTGCTTTTGTTTTTAAAACCACTTATTAAAAAAACTTATTCAAAGGATTTAACTAAGGAGGATGAATTTAGAATACTAAGTATTTTAAATGAACTTAAAAAAAACAATACTCTTGTTGCAATAGTTAAAATGTGTGCTCCTTACATTGAGGGTATTGATTACGAGGCTGAGCCTGAAGCAGTTGATATTGTAACTCAAAATAAGGATAAAATCCCATTGGTGATTAGATTCTTAAATGACAATTCCGAGGATTCATTAAAAACTAATTTTAAAGAAGTATTTAATATCTTTTTAAAAGAAAATAATACAAACTTTAAATCTATAGGCCCTGTGTTTAGGTCTTGCCTTATAGGCTGTGCACACTCCACGGCAATATCGGAAATAATCACTACCCTTGGTAAAGATGAATGTTTAAAAAGATTGAGTAAATTTTTATGAATATTTAATGATTAGCGATATTAAATCTTTGCTTAGCTTTTACTTGGCTGAGGACTTTAATTTTAAAGACGATATTACAACTTTAAATATTGTTGAAAAATTTTATAAAAAAAAAGTAATATTTAATATATTATGCAAAGAGTCTAGCGACGATATTATTGTTTGCGGCCTTGATTTAATCAAGAAGCTTTTTGACATCTTTGAAGCCGAGATTGATATTTTGCAAAGCTTGGGCGATGGCGGAACTTGTCATGATAGAATGATTGTTTTTGAAGCTAAGGCTTTTAATACCGATGTTTTAAAACTTGAAAGAACAATGTTAAACATAATTCAACATTTAAGCGGTGTTGCAACGAAGGTTTCAAGGTTGAACAATATTATCTTAACTTCTCAAAGTCCTAATATTAAGCTTTTAGATACCAGAAAAACAAGCCCCGGAATGAGATATTTACAAAAATATGCCGTGAAAATAGGTGGCGGACAAAATCACAGATTTGGTCTTTTTGATAGAGTGTTAATTAAAGAAAACCACATATCGGCAGCTGGCGGAATGTTGAATGTAATTTTAGCTCTTAAACAAAACCCTCTTGAGAACTGCGAAATTGAATGTCAAACCGAGCAGGATATTGATTTTGTTCTTGCAAATGCAAATCTATTTACAAGGCTAATGCTTGACAACTTTACCCCACATGATGTAAAAAGATTGGCTTACAAGGTTAAGCAAAATTCTGGGCTTGAAGTTGAGGTTTCTGGTGGTATTAACGAATTTAATCTAATTGATTATTGTCTACCTTGTGTTGATTTTATTTCAATGGGCTCTGTTACACACAGTGTTAAGTCTATTGATTTTTCTCTTGATATAATTAACTAATATTTGTTAGTAGTGATGTGCAAAACAATATTTATTTAGTATTTTGCTGTTTATTTGTAACAATACTTTTTAGTAGTAATTCTTTTTCAGCAAATTTAAAAGAGCCTGAACTTGCAAGTAAAAATCTATTAACGCAGGAACAGATTGTAGCAAGCAAATACGCAATATCAACCTCGCATCCATTAGCCACCGAGGCTGGCTTAAAAATTTTGCAAAAAGGCGGTAATGCTGTTGACGCCGCAATTGCAGCATCACTTGTACTTGGGGTTGTTGAACCTCAGGCCTCGGGTATTGGTGGCGGTGGGTTTGCCACTCTTTATAATTCTTCGACAAAAACATTTGTAACATTTGATGGCAGGGAGCTTGCCCCAGAGCTTGCAAATGAAAATATGTTTTTAAAAGATGGTAAGGAAAGAGAATTTTACGATGTCGTTCATGGTGGACTGTCAGTTGGAGTACCGGGTTATGTAAGTCTTATAAACTTAATGCATTCTAAGTACGGTAGGTTTTCGTGGTCTGCACTTTTTACCGATGCCATTAACATTGCAAATAACGGCTTTTCAGTTAGTCAGCGTTTGGCAGTGCACACTGAGGAGATTGAAAAAAAATATCTTTCAAGAATAGATTTTAAGGATTGGCATATTTACTTCAATGGATTAAAAGCAAAAAAAGAAAATGACATTATTGTCAATAAAGAGCTTGCAAAAACCTTATCTTACATTAAGAATAGTCCGCATTATTTTTATAGCAAGTTTTATGCCGACAGAATATCGCAAAGATTGACAAGGCTTGATGTAAATAAAGGCATTATGCTTGCAAGTGATATTACAAAATACAAGGCTTTAATTAAAGATCCTGTTTGTATAATTTACAGGGAAGTTTATAAAATTTGTGGCCCCGATGGCCCTAGCTCGGCAGTTACAATAATGCAGGCTTTAAAAATTCTTGAAAATTTCAATCTATCTCAAGTATACAAAAAAGACCCAAACTTAGTTATTTATCTTGCAAACGAGGCATTAAGACTAGCTCTTGCAGATAGGGCGGCAGTTATTGGTGATAGGGCTTTTAACGAATACAATCCAATGGATTTAGTTGATAGCTTTTATACAAAAACAAGGTCTCAATTTATAGATTTGCAAAACACAATAAAAAACATTCCTATAGGCTTAAAGCCTTTATCAAAAGATACTTCAAAGTCTGAGACTACAACCCACATATCTGTTATTGATTCACATGGAAATGCGGTATCGATGACAAACTCAATTGAGAATTTTTTTGGTTCATTTACAATGCTTGATGGCTTTATTTTTAACAATACAATGACAGACTTTGGATTTAATCCACAAAATGCTGATTCCAGTCCAAATGTAAATAAAATACAGGCTTTTAAAAGACCACGAAGTGCAATGTCACCAATAATAGTTACAAATATACAGGATGGCTCAGTAGCTTTAGTTGTAGGTTCCCCTGGTGGTGTTAGAATTTTAAGTTTTGTTCTTAAGTCGATTATTTTAGCTCTTGACATAAAACTTGAGCCTAGGGTTGTATTGTCAGCGCCAAACTTTGCTTCAATAGCTGCAGACGGAGGTAAAATAGAGTTGGAAAAAAGAGCAAAATATGCTTTAATTAATACTAAAAAAATATTAAAAGATCGTGGTGTTATTGTGGATTTTGAAAACGATCTTGTAAGCGGCGTTAATTTAATTGCAAGCTACAAAGACCCAAAAGATGGTAGCTTAAAATACAAGGCGGCCGCAGATTTTAGAAGGCAAGGCTTAGCCTCTGGATTTTAAAATCCTTTGAGCTTTAAAATAATAAAAAATTATTTGCAAAAAGTAAAAACTCTTTTACATATAGTGGTAACTATTCTTAAAACCCTATATGTACAAATCAAAGCCTATCTACTTGGATTATCAATCCACTACACCAATAGACCAGAGGGTTAAGGATGTAATTATTAAAAATCTTGACATCTTTGGCAACCCTCACTCAAGAACCCACAAATACGGCTGGGAGGCTGAGGAGATATGCGAGGTAGCAAGAGAGCATGTTGCCTCTGTAATTAATGCCGACTCTAAAGACATTATTTTTACTTCAGGTGCTACGGAATCCAACAATTTGGCAATTGAGGGTTTGGCAAATTTTTACGAAGGTAAAAAAAAGCACATCATTACAGTTTCAACGGAGCATAAATGTGTTATAAATGCAGCAAGACATCTTGAATCAAAAGGATGGATCGTTACATTCTTGCCTGTTAAGCAAAATGGCTTAATAGATTTAAATGAACTTGAGTCCAGAATTACCGAACAAACATTGCTAGTTTCGGTAATGGCAGTTAATAACGAGATTGGAGTTATTCAGCCTTTAAAACAAATAGGTGAAATTTGTAAAAAACATAATGTTTTTTTTCACACAGATGCAGCTCAAGCTTTTGGCAAAATTAAACTTGATGTTGAGGATATGGGTATAGATCTTATGTCTATATCAGCACATAAGATCTATGGACCAAAGGGTATTGGTGCTTTATATGTTAGGCGTAGACCAAAAAGAGTAAGAATATCGCCTGTTATTCAAGGCGGGGGGCAGGAGAGAGGGCTTAGAAGTGGAACTCTTGCATTACCAATTGTAGCAGGCTTTGGTGAAGCCTCAAGAATAGCTATGTTAGAAATGGATCAAGATACAAAAAAAGTTGAAGCTTACTTTAACCGCTTTTACAATGAGATAGTCTGCGGCATAGACGAGGTATATTTAAATGGCGATAAGGACTTAAGGTACAAGGGCAACATGAATATATCCTTTGCTTTTATTGAAGGCGAGTCTATGATTATGGCAATAAAGGAACTTGCGGTTTCTTCGGGTTCGGCATGTACATCTTCGAGTCTTGAACCAAGTTACGTTATTAAAAGTATTGGCGTAAGCGAGGAGCTTGCACATACCTCAATCCGTTTTGGCTTTGGCCGTATGACGACAGACGAAGAAATTGATTACGCAATTAAATTAATTAAGAGCAAAATTGATGCCCTAAGGGAACTCTCTCCACTTTGGGAAATGCATAAAGATGGAGTTGATATTTCAAAGATTGAATGGAGTGGTCATTAGTTATTGCAAAAAATTATGAGTGAATTTAAGGACACACTTTTAATAAAAACTCTTTGCGACCTAATTAAATGCAGGTCTATTACACCAAGTGACGATGGTGCAATAGTTTATATAGATAACTTTTTGCAAAAACTTGGCTTTAGTTGCGATGTGCAAGAATTTTCTTCAAAAAAAGACAATAACGGCAAGGAGGAGCTTGAAAAAGTGCTAAACCTTTATGCGGTAAAAACATTTAATCAAGGTCTAAATCTTTGTTTTGCAGGTCATGTTGATGTTGTTCACCCAGGTAAGGAATACAAATGGACCTATCCGCCATTTGAGCCTACTATAGAAAATGGACTTATTTATGGTCGTGGTACAAGTGACATGAAAGGTTCTATAGCAGCATTTTTAACGGCGCTACATGAGCTTGTTGTTAAGGATTGCTACGAGCCAAAGGGAAGTATATCTTTTTTAATCACCGGTGACGAGGAGGGTAGCGGCGAAAATGGAACAAAAAAAATGCTACAATATTTAAAAGCAAAAAATATATCAATAGACGACTGCATAGTTGGCGAACCTACAAACCCAGATTTTGTAGGACAGATGGTAAAAAATGGAAGAAGAGGATCTGCAACATTTTTTTTAGAGATAGAAGGCAACCAGGGTCATATAGCCTATAAGCAAAATTTTGCAAACCCTATCGATGCAATGTCGCAAATTATTTGCAAATTAAAATCCCATGTCTTTGACGAGGGCAATGATTTTTTTGAACCTACAAACCTTGAGTTTTTTAAGGTAAGCTCGGATAGCGGTTCTACAAATGTTGTTCCTCAGTCTGCACATTGTGGTTTTAATATTAGATTTTCCAGTGAGCATAAGTCAGCCGATGTTATCGATGCCGTCAATTTGATTGTAAAAAACAGCATTGAAGGCTTAACACAAATATACACTTACACTCTAACTCATAAGGTTAGTGGGGAATCTTTTTTGACAAGTCCAGACACTCACCTTGCTAAAAGCATTGTGGATGCTGTTTTTAATGTTTGCGGTCAAAAGCCAGTTCTTTCAACAAGCGGAGGTACCTCTGATGCAAGATTTATTAAAAACTACGCAAGAGTTATTGAGTTTGGCTCCGTTAATAAAACCGCACATCAAATTGACGAAAACGAAGATATAGAAGGACTTGTTAAACTTAAAAATATTTATAAAACTTTTATTGTTAAATATTTTAGCTAGCATATGGAACATTTTTTTGACAGACAAACTATAGATAATGCAAAATCTTGGTGCTTTGAAGAGGCGAGAAAAATTCTAAAAAACATCTCAAACAAAACACCTCAAAAAGGATTTGTATTGTTTGAAACTGGCTACGGCCCATCAGGCCTTCCTCACATTGGAACATTTGGCGAGGTTGTAAGAACCTGCTTTGTAATTTTTGCCTTTAAGCAAATAGCTCCCGAGATTCCTGTTAAATTAATATGCTTTTCGGACGACTATGACGGCATGCGTAAAATTCCCGACAATGTACCAAACAAGGATATTCTGCAGGACTACATAAAAAAGCCATTAACTTCAGTACCTGATCCATTTGGCACCCATCAAAGCTATGGTCATCACATGAATGCAAGACTTAAAGCTTTTTTGGACTCTTTTGGATTTGAATACGAGTTTATCTCGGCAACGGATTACTACAAGAGCGGACAGTTTAATCAAACCATGTCAACAGTTGTTCAAAAATACGACGAGCTTATGGAAATAATGATGAAGAATCTTGGTGAGGAAAGGCAATCAACATACAGCCCACTTATGCCCATATCCCAAATAAGCGGTAGAGTCTTGGAGCAGGGTGTTAAGAGTGTTAACAAACAAAATAATACTGTAATATTCACCGATGAAGACGGTAAGGATTACGAGATATCAGTGCTTGATGGCAACTGCAAACTGCAGTGGAAGATTGACTTTGGTGCAAGGTGGTGTAGTCTTGGTGTTGATTATGAAATTTTTGGCAAAGATCACATGCCAAATGAAAAACTCTACCAGTCAATCTGTAAAATACTTGGTGGCAAGGTGCCGGTGAACTTTTGGTACGAGCTTTTTTTAGGTGAGGATGGAGCTAAAATTTCCAAAACAAAGGGCAATGGAATAACTGTTGACCAATGGCTTAAATATGCTCCTCAGCAAAGCTTAGCACTTTATATGTTTTTAAAGCCAAAAACTGCAAAAAAACTATACTTCGATGTAATTCCAAAGCATGTCGACGAATATCTACAATACCTTGAGGCATTTAATAAGCAAGATAAGACTCAAGCTATTGATAATCCAGTCTATTATATATGCTCTGGCAAGGCTGAAAAAATTAACCTTGCAGGAATCAACTACTCCCTATTATTAAACCTAGCCTGTGCCTGCAATCCTGATAGCGAATCGATATTATGGGGTTTTATTGAAAAATACAATATAGAGCTTAAAAAAGGTTCTTATAAAATTTTAGATGATATGGTTCTTCGTAGTATAAATTATTATAACGATTTTATTAAGCCATTAAAAAAATTTAAAACTCCAAGCGAGCAAGAGTCTGTGGCATTAAATAACTTAATCAAACTAATATCTGAGCAAAAGGAATTAACTACCGATGCAAATGCCTACCAAAATATTGTTTACGGGGTTGGTATGGACGCTGGATTTGAAATTAAAGATTGGTTTAAGGCCATATATCAAGTATTGCTAGGGCAGGAAAGTGGACCTAGGGTTGGCTCTTTTATTAAAATTTTTGGAAAAGAAAATTTTCTTGCCCTGTGTAAGGACAAAAATATTGGTTAATAAAAAGTTTTTTGTTGACAGATAAAAAATCTTTATTAAGATTAATTGTATTGTTTGCTTAGTGTTAAAATAATAAATTGGGATGTCGCCAAGTGGTAAGGCAACGGTTTTTGATACCGTCATGCGTAGGTTCGAATCCTTCCATCCCAGCCAATCCTTCATTGCAATTATTCGCCCTTGTTAAATTTAATGCTCACTTACACCAAAATTAAAACTTTTTTTAAAAAAATACAAATTAAAGTTACAAACCCCTTTAAGCGTTCTACAAAATTACAAAATTACAAAATTACAGGCTCTAATTTTAGAGATAGAATTGTTCTTTTGGCATTCGTTGGTGATCTTAAAAAAAGAGTAGGAACATGGAAGATAAGTTTTTTTACCCTGTTGTTTTTTACTCTGTTTTTTGCCACATCTGGCTTTAGCCTATTCAAATCGCCAAATATAATTGCAAAGGTCAAACTTTATGGTTCAATTATTACAAATGACGAAGTCATTGAATCTCTTACAAAAATAAAAGAAAATAAAAATATTAAGGCGGTAATTTTTTATATAAATTCACCCGGCGGAACTATAACTGGCAGCGAAATTCTATATCTAGCAATCAATGAAATTACTCAAGTAAAGCCAACAATTGCCATAATACAGGATTTAGGTGCTAGCGGAGCTTACATGGTAAGCCTTGGTACTGATTATATAATTGCAAAAAATACAAGCCTCGTAGGCTCCGTTGGTGTAATTATGGAGATGTGGAACCTTGAGGAGCTTGCAAAAAAAATAGGTGTCAATAAAACTTCTTTTAAGACTTCAAAATTTAAAGGTGCTCCAAGTAGCTTTGAGCAAAATAGCGATGATATTAATAAATATATTAATGAATTAATTAAGGATGGATTTGATTACTTTACTGCAGTTGTTGAGGCTAAAAGAGGCGATAAAATTAAAGACAAAGCCGAGGCTTTTAGTGGTAAGATTTTTAGTGGCAGGCAGGCTTTAGCTCTTGGACTTATTGATGAAATAGGCGATTTAGCTCAAGCTAAAGCTTTTTTAAAACAAAAGGATGCAAGTCTTGACAATCTTGAAATTAAAGAAATAAAGCTAATTAAAGACGATGAAAACGATGGATTTATTGATAGATTGATAAAAAGAGGGGTTAGCGCTTTTTCTAAGGCTGTAATTGAAAATACAAAAACTGAGTATTCTAATTCTTTGAGTTACAAAATTGTTAGCTAACTTAGGTTTTGATTCGATTGTAATTACAGGACCAACTGCAAGCGGCAAGTCTGATGTTGCAATTAAACTTGCTTACCTACTTAAACAAAAAGGCATTGAATGCTTTATTATAAATGCCGACTCAAAACAGATATACAAAGAGGTACCTATAATAACCGCACAACCAAGTAAGACTGATTTACAAAATGCCCCTCACCTTCTTTATGGCTTTTGCACAAACAAAGATGCAATTGAACAAAGATACTCTGTTGCCAAATGGTTCTACACTGTAAAGCATGAGGTTGAAAACTTGATTGCTCAAAAAAAAATACCAATCATTGTAGGTGGTAGCGGGTTTTACATTGAAGCTTTAGTTAAAGGACTCTCCAAAATACCAAGTCTTGACCCTTTAACTTCAAAAATAAGTGAGGATTTATTTGATAGTCTTGGCTATGAAACATTTTTACAAAAAGTGTTGCAGCTAGATCCCTTAACCCCTAGAGATCCTCAAAGACTTAAAAAAAATTATTCTTATATTACTCAATACCATAAACCTCTTAGATTGCTTGATGATGGAAGTAGGGAAATAATTGCATTAAATCCAATAAAATTTGTTTTAATTCCACCACGAGAAATCATTTACAAGGAGTGCGATTCCCGCTTTGACGACATGTGTAAAGATGGAGTAATTGAAGAGGTTGAGGATTTAATCAAGCAAGAAGAGAGCATTGCAGACGCAATTTTTACTACAAGCGGGTTTAAGTATATAGCAGAATTTTTAAATGGCAAGATTACAAAGCAAATAATGCTTGAAAAAAGCAAGCAGGAAACCCGCAATTACGCAAAGCGACAAAGTACATGGTTTAATAATAGGTTTAAAGACTGCGGCTTTATTTTTGCGGGGTCTAAAAACGATATACTTACACAAAAATTCTTTAATTAAAGATTATGCTTAATGTGTTAAAGTTATGGATTTATCATTTAAGAAAAAGTCTACTATCTATTGTTTTTCGTTTTTTAAAAAATACTTGCAAAAAAGCTAAAATAGGTCAGTCTATAAATTGTTTGAATATAAATTATTGCTTGTGATAAATGAAATTTGGTATAAAGCATTTAAAAACCTTTATCGACACAGCTTTAAGCGATGACGAGATTATTATAAAACTTACAAAAATAGGACTTGAAGTTGAAAGTGTTACCGACGTGGCTAAATCTCTTGAACCATTTATTGTTGCAAAAGTTTTAGAATGTGTTAAACACAAAGACTCCGACAAGCTTAATGTATGTAAAGTGAGCGATGGTAGCGGAAGGGATTTGCAGGTTATATGTGGTGCTAGCAATGTTAGGGCTGGCTTAAATGTAGTTTTTGCACCAATAGGATCTTTAATACCTAGGGACAATTTAGTAATTAAAAAAGCAAATATCAGAGGAATTGAAAGTCAAGGAATGATATGCTCCGCAAGCGAGCTTTGCCTAGGGGGCGACTCAGATGGAATTATTGAGCTTGATGATTCTTTTGCTGTAGGTTCAAAGTATTTACCCTATCTTAACTTAGAGTCAAAAATTATAGATGTCACTATAACTCCAAACAGAGGTGATTGCACTAGTGTCTACGGCATTGCAAGAGCTCTTGCAGGATATGGTTACGGCAAATTAACAAAACCAAGTTTTACAACTAATTATTTGCAAAATGCACAAATTTTAGATAGCTTTATCGTAAAAACTCCAAATTGTAAAACAATTAATCTTGTTAAAATAAAAAGGACATCAAATACTCAAAGCCCTAAATGGCTTACCTATGCCTTAGATATTTTTGGCCTAGAGTCCAAGAATTTTATTGTTGATATAGCTAATTTTATTTTATTTACCTTTGGTCAACCCCTTCATGTTTTTGATGCTGAAAAGCTTGGAAAAAATCTTGAACTTACCAATCTTACAACAGATGGTGAATTTTATCCTATATCCGGCAGCAATGCTGTAATTAATATCAAGGAACAATCTTTGGTTTTAAAGTCGCAGGATCAAGATGCCAAGATTTATGCTTTAAGTGGTATAATGGGTGGGATAGAATGCTGCGTTGACAGTAAAACAACAGACATTCTTATTGAATCAGCCTATTTCGACCCTGATATAATAAGTCTTGGAAGTAAGTTAAACAATATAGCAAGTGATTCATGTTATAGGTTTGAAAGAGGAGTTAATCCTTGTGATGCAAAACTTTTTTTAAATATGGTAACAGACTATATACTAAAGAATTGTGGCGGTATTGTTGATGCCGTGTTTAGTTACGAGGATATTGATTTTGTAACCTCACCTAAAACCTGTAGTGCTAGCTTTGATTATTTTAAAAACAAACTTGGCGTAGAAATAGAGCAGAGTGATTTAATTAAAAAGCTTGAATCTTTAGATATTAAAACAAAGATTGAAGATAAGGAATGTACTTTTACAATGCCAATTTATAGACACGATTTAACTAACAAAGACGACATAGCCGAGGAGCTTGCAATATCAATTGGTTATGATAATATAATTGCTAGTCCAATAAATATAAATGATAAAAATGATTATACCAAGGACAATAAGGCAAAGCAAGATTATGAAATCAGTCAACACATAAGAAAAATTCTAACTTCCATGGGAATTGATGAAAATATTAACTACTCTTTTTTTAGGCAATCTGATTATAATCAATTTAATTTTTACAAAGAAAGTATTAAAATTGATATAACAAACCCAATAAATCCAGAGCTTGTAACCATGAGGGACTCTGTTGTGCCATGCTTGCTAAAAAACCTGTCTTTAAACAAAAGGTTTGGCGAGGAAAGTTTTAAAATATTTGAAATAGGAACCTGCTTTTATTCCTTTGACGAACAATTAACAAATGTTGCAATGATATGCGGCGGTCTTAAGCAGCGTAAAACAGCACTAATGCCAGAGAAGGAATATTGTATTTTTGATATAAAAAATTATCTTGTAAGTCTTTTGCAGAGTGTCTACGGAATTAAAGAACTTAGTTTAAAATTTAAACTCTTAAGTGAGGATTCTACATCTCAATCTTTTAATCCATTTAACTCCTATAAGGTAATGCTTGGTAATGTTGCAATTGGTTGTTTTGGACAAGTTCACCCATCTTGCTTAAACGAAGCTTTTGATGTTAAAAAAATTAATGTATTTTTTGCGGAAATTTATTTAAAAAATCTGCCATCTCCTAAAAAATCTAAACAAGCCTACGAAGAAAGGTTGTTACAAAATGTAAATAGAGATCTTTCATTTGTTACGGACTCGTCACTTGAAGTTGGAGTTATTATTAAAACTGTAATGAAAAATAAAAATATTGAAAGTGTAAATGTTGTTGACATTTTTCAAGATAATGCAAAAATTGGCGATAATAAAAAATCTGTATCAATAAGTCTTAGTATTAAGCAGGGTCAGTCTACTTCAACAAAAGAGGAAATTGATAATGTAATAATTGCAGATGTTGTAAGTCAGGTTGCTAAACTTGGTTGCGTTTTACGTGATGGTTCCTTTGTTTAGTAAGCTTTGTTAGTAAATTTCTCTTTATGAAAATTCAAAAAACTCCAAGCTCTCAGTTAAGAGCTACGATTGCAAGTTCAGTTAAATTTAACGGTAAAGCTTTACATAGTGGTAAAAATGTTTCAATTGAAATAAAACCCAGTAACAAAGGTGGAATAATATTTAAAAGAGTTGATATTACCGACAAAAACAATGAAATTACAGCTCATTTCAACAATGTTAGCGATCTTACATTCAATACCAGCATTCAAAATGATGTTGGAGTTGTAGTTTCGACAACTGAACATTTAATGGCAGCTCTTTGGTGTTGCGGAATTAGTGATTGTATTGTCGAAATCGACGAACAAGAGCTTCCAACTTTAGACGGCGCAAGTAAGACATTTTTATTTGGCCTTAAAACTGTCGAAAAAGTGTTGCTTACTGACCTCGTCCCTCAGTGTAACATCTTAGAATTCTTAGAGATAAAACTAAAAGATACCTTTATAAAAGTTGAACCATACTCCGGTCTTTGCATTGACTTTATTATTGATTTTTCTTGTAAAGAGGTTGGAATACAAAGATATGTTTTTGATACCTCAAGAGGTGATTGCTTTGAAAGCGATATATCTCATGCAAAAACATTTGCTTTAAAAAAAGACTATGATTATCTTAAGACAATAGGCTACGCCCAAGGTGGAGATGAGTATAATGCAATTTTACTAGATGAGGATGATATAGTTAATAAGTCAGCCATTACATTTGCTGATGACTTTGTTAGGCATAAAGTTCTTGATTTCATTGGCGACATTTACACAAGTGGCTATTTGTTTAATGCTAAATTTACTTGTTATAAATCTGGACATGCTTTAACAAATCAAATGTTAAAGCAAATTTTCAATAGTTAATTTTTTAAAATTTATTTGATATTATGGATATTATGGATATTAAAATTAAAAAAGTTCTTATTGCAAACAGGGGCGAGATAGCCTGCAGGGCAATAAGAACATGTAAGTTGCTTGGAATCAAGACTGTATCAGTTTATTCCGAAGTGGATTACAATTTTTTACCCGCTTTACAAGCTGATGAAGCCTTTTTAATAGGGCCAGCACCTTCAAATCAAAGTTACCTTGTAATAGATAAAATTTTAGCCGCAGTTAAGCAATCTGGAGCAGATGCAGTTTATCCCGGTTATGGTTTTTTATCTGAAAATACGCATTTTGCCAAAGCGCTTGAGGATATAGGAGTGGTATTTATAGGTCCCAATTCTAAGGCAATAGAGGCGATGGGGGACAAAATTGAATCAAAAAGAACTGCCGTTGCAGCTGGAGTGAGCGTTGTTCCTGGTTACGACGGAGTTATTGAAAGTGAGAATCATGCGATAAAAATTTCAAAAGAAATAGGATTTCCAGTTATACTAAAAGCTTCGGCAGGCGGTGGTGGAAAAGGTATTAGAATTGTCTACGATGAAAAAGATGTAGGAATCGCTTTTTCATCGGTCAAAAACGAGGCAAAAAAAAGTTTTGGCGACGATAGAATCTTTATCGAAAAATTTATAGAAAGACCCAGACATATTGAAATTCAAGTTCTAGCAGACAAACATGGTAATGTTGTATGTCTTGGCGAAAGAGAATGCTCAATACAAAGAAACAATCAAAAAGTTATAGAGGAAGCTCCGAGTTCTTTTATAACGCCAGATGTAAGGGCTAAGATGTACGAACAATCCGTTATGCTTGCAAAAAAAGTTGGCTATGATTCGGCAGGCACTATAGAATATATTGTCGATCAAAATAGAAACTTTTATTTTCTTGAAATGAACACAAGATTACAAGTTGAGCATCCAGTAACCGAATATATAACCGGTCTTGACATGATAGAGCAAATGCTTAGAGTGGCTGACGGTCAAAAGTTGAGATACAAACAAGATGATATAAAACTTAACGGCTGGGCTTTTGAGGCTAGAGTTTGCAGCGAGGATGCTTCGAAAAACTTTCTACCTTCAACGGGCTGGCTGTCCGTTTATCAGGAGCCGGAAAAAAGTAACAATATTCGTGTCGATACTGGGGTTAAAGAGGGTTGTTTTATTACTCAGTTTTACGATCCAATGATAGCAAAGCTTATAACATATGGCAATACAAGAGACGAGGCTAGAAATACTTTAATTAATGCACTTGGGCAGTTTGCAATTGAAGGTGTTGTTACAAATATCCCTATTGTTGAGAAAATTTTATTAGACCCAGATTTTGCAAGTGGAAATATTTCTACAAACTTCATAAAAGAAAAGGGGGAAGCTTTAAATGATCCTAAAATTATTTTGAAGGAATATTTGCCAATTTTTGTATGTGCCTCAATTTTTGTAAGCATTGAAAAGGCAAGTCAAACATCTCTTGGACACAGTCTTATTCCAACTCAATATTGCACATTGCTAAATAACACAAATTACACAGCGGAAGTAAAGGAAATTGACGATGAGTTTTTGACAATTTATTTTGCAGGTGTAAATTACAAAATTGGTACTCTTATCGATTTCAATCTTTCATCAAAAAGTCTTTCTCTTACAATAAATGAAAAAAGGTACAACTTAAGATTGAAGATAAAAAATGGAAAACAAAGTATATCCGCATTTGGATCTATTGTTGATTTTCAGTGTTTTGATGCAAAGTTTGCTCATTTTATAGAGTATTTCGATAACAACCTAGGTTCGGCAAGTAAGGTTAGTGAACTTGAGGCTCCTATATCTGGTCTTGTTACAACTATACATGTTAAAGAGGGTGACACCATTAGTGCTGGCGACAAACTTATTACGATTGAGGCTATGAAGATGGAGAATTTAATTACCGCAGACTTTGCAACCGTCATAAAAAAAATTAATTGCAAGACTGGAGATAGTGTTTCGGTTGGTGATTTTGTTATAGACTTTGATAATGGAAAATAGTAAAACTTTAGATGTCAATTTTAGAGTTGGATATGGCTTAGATTTTCATAAGTTTAAGCCATATAGTTTTCTACAATACTTTAAAAGTAAAGTGTTAAGAGTCAAGCTTTTGCCAATTAAGCTTATTCCATTGGGTGG